>JAFEDM010000204.1 GCA_018241625.1 Pseudomonadota bacterium
AAGCCCGAGCTGGTCATCACCCGCGCGGCGGAAGGACCGGGCGGCGGCGAGGGGCGCGCCGGGATGCTCTACCGCGACCTGATCCCCGGCCGGCTCGGCGGGCGGTTCATCGCCTCGCACATCGCGATTCCGGACGGCGGGCCGATTTCCGACTGGGTGCACTTCCACAAGATCCGCTTCCAGATGATCTTCTGCCGGCAGGGTTGGGCGAAGGTGGCCTATGAGGACCAGGGACCGCCGCTGACCATGCGCGCCGGCGACTGCTTCCTGCAGCCGCCGCGCATCCGCCACCGGGTGCTGGAAAGCTCGGCCGGCTTCGAGGTGGTGGAGCTGGGCTGTCCGGCCGAGCACGAGACCCTGGCCGACCACGCCATGACCCTGCCGACCCCGCAGCTGCGCCCCGATCGCGATTTCGGCGGCCAGAGGTTCGTGCACGCCGTGGCGGACCAGACACCCTGGACGCCGTCCGCCTACACCGGTTTCGAGGCGCGCGGGACGGGCATCGGCGCGGCGACCGGCGGCCTCGCCGAGGTCCGCACCCTGCGGCCCGCGGGCGCCAGTGGGTTCGCCACGCCGGCCTTTTCGGGCGAGCTGATGTTCGGCTTCCTCCTCGCCGGGTCGGCGACGCTCGACTGCCGCGGCGCCCATCCGCTGGGCCCGGCCGACGCCTTCGTCATCCCGCCGGGCGAGGCCTGGGGGTTGAGCGGGGCGTCAGCGGACCTTGAGCTGCTGCAGGTCGAGCTGCCGGCGTCCCCGCGTTAGCGGGCATCCAATATTGAACCACGGATTTCACGGATCGCACGGATACCCTCCGTGAAATCCGTGTGATCCGTGGTTCAGGACTCTAGGGATTGAACCGCCGCTTCTGCGGCCCGCCGGCCATCGGCAGCTTGCTCTCGTCGATGATCTCGCCGCCCTTCATGACGAAGGCGATGTTCTTGACGTTCTCGATGCTGGCCGTCGGGTCGGCGTTGAGCAGCAGGAGGTCGGCGAGCTTGCCCGGCTCGACGGAGCCCAGGGTGTCGGCCTTGCCCAACAGGACCGCGCCGTTGTGGGTGGCGATGGTCAGGACATCGAAGGGCTTGATGCCCGAGGCGACCAGGAGCTCCAGCTCGCGCTGCAGGGCCGGGCCGCTCGACTGGTCCGTGCCCGCCGCCACCACGCCGCCGGCCGCCCAGACCTTGCGGATGTTCTCCTCGGCCACCGGGGTCATCGGCTTCATCCAGGCGGTCCACATGCGGGCCTGGTATTCGGCCCGGACCTTGGTCTTCAGGGTCTGGCGATCGGCCGGGCTGAAGCTCGCCGCATAGAGCGGCTGGTCCAGGTATTCCGGGTGCTCGGCCAGACGGCTGTAGTTCTCGCCGATGGTCAGGGTGCTGGCGAAGGGCGTCTTCTTGGCGGCCATCAGCTTGACGAAGCTGTCGCTGACCGGGCCCTGGATCACCGGGTGGGCCAGGCTGTCGGTCCCCGCGAAGATCGCCTCCTCGGCGCGCAGCTCCGACGAGACGTGGATCGTCGTGCGGATGCCGTGCAGATTGTAGTAGCGGATCACGTCCCTGAGCAGTTGCTCGGGCATCAGGGTGATCATCGGCCGCGCGCCCCAGCCTTCTTCCTCCAGGGTCAGCTTGACGACGTCGGGTTGCTGCTCGGCGATGTGCTTGTCGAGCTTGTCCTTGTCCTTCTCGAAGTCCTGGACGTTGACCGCCATGCCGGTCCCGTGGCTGCCCGGATAGGTGATCAGGTTGCCGGTGCAGAAGATGCGCGGGCTGAGGATCTTCCCCGCGCGCTCGGCGGCGCGCAGCGGCAGGATGTTCTCCACCTGGTTGCCCGCGTCATAGATGGTGGTGACGCCGGAATAGAGATAGCTGGCGAGCGCGGCGGTGCGGCTCTCGGCGGTGTCGGTCTTGTTGTCCACGCCGCCGTGCAGGTGGATGTGCACGTCCATCAGCCCCGGCATCAGATACTTGCCGCGGCCGTCGATCGCCTTGCCTTTCGGTTTGGCGAGCGCGCTGGGCGTGACGGCGACGATCTTGTCGCCGTCGACCTCGACAGTCATGTCGCGCTGCGGGGCATGACCCAGGCCGTCGATCAGGGTGACGTGCTCGATCGCATAGCTCGCCGCGTTCGCCGCGGTCGCCATGCCCAGGCTCGCGGCGCAGGCCGCCAGCAGCGCCAGTTTCTTCATTCGATAATCCCCCGAGATCCCCAACTGAACGGCCGGCACATTGGCCGGGAACGGACGGCTACGCCAGCAGGTCCCGGTTGTCGGTGAGCCCTTCCACCAGGGCGTCGATGTCGCTGCCGTCGTTGTAGGCATGGAACATGGCGCGGACCTTATCTTCGCGCCACGAGACGACCACACCGCGCGCCGCCAGCCGCTCGGTCATCGCCGCCGCGTCGGTCGAACGGATGGCGACTTGCGGCCCGCGCCGGGCGTCGTCGCGCGGCGTGGCCAGCGTGCAGCCGGCGGCGGCCAGGCGGTCCATGGCCTGGCCGGTCAGGTCGCGGATGCGGGCCTCGATGGCGGGGACGCCGATCTCCCGGATGAGCGCGATCCCGGCCTCGGCGGCGTAGCAGTTCGGCACCGGCGGGGTGCCGGTCTCGAACCGCCGCGCGGTGGGCGAGGGCGTGTTGGCGAAGATGTCCATTGCCCCGATGTCGGCCTGGGCGAACCAGCCGCTGACCGTCGGCGTCAGCGCCTGGATGTGTCGCCGGGCGACGTAGAGCCAACCGACGCCGGCCGTGCCCAGCAGGTATTTCAGCATCCCGCCGACCGCGAAATCGACGTCCAGCGCCGCCACGTCGATGTTCACCGCGCCGGCCGATTGGAAGGCGTCCAGCAGCACCATGGCGCCGCGCTCTCGAGCGAGTTTCACGACGCCCGCGACGTCGATCCGCGCGCCGTTGCGGTAGCAGACGTGGGTGATCTGGACGAGCTGGGTGCGCTCGTCGATCAGGCGCTCGAAGTGCTCGAGCGGAACCGTGCCATCGGCGGCTTCGGGCACATGCTCGACCACCGCGCCGCGCGGCGCCTGGGCGTGCCAGATCTGGGCACCGGTGGGAAACTCCAGGTTGGAGACGACGACCTTGTTCCGCGGACCCGAGAAGTCGAGCGCGCTGGCCAGGCTGTTGATCCCGGCCGAGGCCGAGGTGGTGACGGCGATCTCGTCAGTTGTGGCGTTGAGCAGGCCCGCGACGGCCTCACGCACCGCCTCCTGCCGCTCGCCCCAGCCGCCCCAGTCGACGCCCGTCTTCAGCCGGTCGTCGAGATAGCGCCGCACGGCGGCTTCGACCGGCCGGGCCAGCAGGCCATAGGAGCCGCTGGCCAGATAGGCCTTGTGTTGGGTGGTGGGAAACAGGGCGCGGAACGCCGCCCAGTCGGGTTCGGCGGTCAAAAGCGTTCTCTTGTGCGAAGCGCCGAACCTGCGTTCATGAGGCGGGAATCCGTGAGTTTGGGGGCGGCGTGACCGACGAAGACGCGATTGTCGAGCGCGAGGCGGGACTGCACAAGGCCCTGACGCGCGGCCAGATCACCATGATGGGCCTGGGCGGCGCCATCGGCACCGGCCTGTTCATGGGCTCCGGCATCGCCATCGGCTACGCCGGCCCGGCGGTGATGATCAGCTACGCCATCGCCGCCTTCATCGCCGTGGTCATGGTGTTGTCGCTGTCGGAGATGGCGGTGACCTTGATCAGGGCGAACCAGTACTCGAACGTCCCGAAGTTCTTCACCGAGCGGGTGTTCAGAAAGATGATCGCCGCGGCGAAGCCCAGCGACCAGACCCAGACCGGCACGCCCG
>JAFEDM010000205.1 GCA_018241625.1 Pseudomonadota bacterium
CACTATGAGGTGCGCGACGCCCAGACCGCGATCCAGTCCACCGAGCGCCTGGTCCGCATCGCCAAGCGCCTCGGCAAGCGCATCCACGTCCTGCACGTCACCACCGCCCAGGAGGTCGCCTTCCTGGCCGACCACAAGGACGTGGCCAGCGTCGAGTTCACGCCCCAGCACCTGACCCTGGAGGGGCCCGAGGCCTATGAGCGGCTGAAGGGCTACGCCCAGATGAACCCGCCGATCCGCACCGCCGAGCACCGCGCCGCGCTGTGGGCCGCGCTGGCGAACGGTATCCCCGACGTCCTGGGCTCCGACCACGCGCCGCACACCAGCGAGGAGAAGGCGCGGCCCTACCCGGCCTCGCCGTCCGGCATGCCCGGCGTGCAGACCCTGCTGCCGGTCATGCTGACCCACGTCGCGGAGGGCCGCCTCACCCTGGAGCACCTGGTCGACCTGACCAGCCATGGCGCGAACCGCCTGTTCCAGCTGGCCGACAAGGGCCGCCTGGCCGAGGGCTATGACGCCGACCTGACCATCGTCGACCTCAAGGCCCGGCGCACCATCCGCCACGACATGATGGCCAGCCGCGTCGGCTGGACGCCGTTCGACGGGATGGAAGCCAAGGGCTGGCCCGTGGCCACCATCATCCGCGGCCGCGCAGTCATGCGCGACGATGAGGTGATCGCCCCGCACCTGGGTGAGCCGGTGCGGTTCCAGGAGACCCTGGTGGCTTGAGGGGCCCGACCCCAGGCAGCCAAAGGCGCCTGGGCCTCTTCGGCAGGTCGGCAACTGGCGCAGAGTCGAAGCATCACTGCCGCATCGAACTCTTCGTCGCCGCCTCTGTGGCGGTCCGGGACATCAGTCCTGCGCCAGCGCCTCTAGCACTTCTACGGCGCGCACGGCGGGCTCGTGGCCAGCCCCGATTTCCACCAGAGTGAGGCCATCGACCAGCGCCAAAATCCCCGCGGCCTGCCCAGGCGCGGACAAGCCTGCGACGGGGCTCAACCGTTGCTCGATCCATTGCAGGAAGCCCTGCATGACCTGCCCCGAGATTTGGGCGAAGGGCGGCTCACCTCGTCCGGCCGCGGCCACGACCTCGAGCCACAGCCGCATGTAGGGCAGGAATTCCGGGTCAATAACGATCCGGGCGGCTCGTGCGGCCAGCGTGGCCGGAGGAAGGCGGACGTCATCGGGGATTGCCGCGTTCAGGCGCGCCGACATTGAGCCCGCCAGGCGCGCCATGACCTGCGCCAACACCTCGGCCTTATCGGCGAAGTAGTAGAGCAGCATGCGATCGCTCACCCCGGCGGCGGCGGCCAGCTGCCGAAGGCTGGCTTGCGACAGGCCGGTACGAAGGAGGTGGGCCGTCAGCGCTTCCACCACGCGCTCGCGCTGTTCGTCTCTGGGCGACATGGAATCCTCTTGTAGCGATTGCTACATGATGTAGCGTGTAGCGACTGCTACAGGACGCCTGCTATGGCCTCGACCTTTACGAAATCCTGCCCTGGATTGCAGCCCTGGCCTTCCTGGCCATTGGGCTAATGCACGCATCGGAGCGTCCGCCGCCGCGAGGTTCATGGCTTGGGCCTGCCGCACTTGCTGGGCTCTTCGGGGCCTGGAGCCTTTACACAATCGCGAGCGACGGCGTCGCCGCCGTGTGGACTGAACACACGCGCAACGCCTGGGGCAACCAAATCTGGTTAGATCTTCTCATGGCCGCAGGACTCGCCCTGACGTTGCTCTTCCCGCGGGCCAGGGCGGTCGGGATGCATCCGGCGCGATGGCTGGGGCTCGTCGCCCTAAGTGGCAGCATCGGCCTCTTCGCCATGCTCGCACGATGCCTCTACCTGGAAGCGCGGCATGCGACCGCAGCGCGCTGACCGCTTCCTTCAACCCCTGACGCCCGGGCACCGCGCGGCGACACCATGGGCCGTCCATGGCCCACTGCAGGAGCATCGACATGACAGGTCGAGAAGATTCAGCGCTCGAAATCGTCCGGAGCTTCATGAAGGAAATGGAGGCGCTCAACTACGATCGCGCCGTGCAGAAGCTGGCGGCTGACCTTGAGTACGTGAACCCGCCGCCGATCGGCGCGGTCCACGGACCCAACGGCATGCGCGCGGTTCTGGAGCCCTTCTTTGCGCCCACGCTAGAGAATGAGTTCGTGATCCTTAGAGAGGCGACCGCCGGCGAGACGGTGTTCCTGGAAAGGCTGGACCGCCATCGCCTGGCGGATCGCTGGGTCGAGCTGCCGGTGACCGGCGTGTTCGAGGTCAGAGCCGGCTTGATCGCGTACTGGCGGGACTACTTCGATGCGGCGACCATCCTCAGCCAGTGGCCGAGTTAGCCCAGACGCCACGACCCTGCCGGCGCTTGTCTCCGAGGTCAGCTTTCCGGATCCAAACCAAGGACCGCTGCTGGCCGACACCGGCTGAGCCCAAACTCCGGTTATCCCCGCGAAAGCGGGGACCCGGGCGTTTTTCGTTCGGGGCTCTCGTTCAAATCGCCAAGACACCAAGGTCACCAAGGCGGGCCGCAGGCCAAAATCTCTCTAGACCAACAGACCCGCCGCTGGCGCGGCCCCTTGGTGCGCTTGGTGTCTTGGTGGTTCCAAAAACCTGGGCTCCCGCTTGCGCGGGGAAAGCGGAAGAGTGCTACCCCAGCCCCAACTCCGCCCGCAGCCTCTTCGTCAACTTGGCGGCGATCAGCGAATGGGCCGTGCGGATCCAGTCCTTCAGATCTTCCGCCGGCGCACCGTCCAGCTCGACATTCACCCACTGGCCCTTGGCGCAATAGGGCGCCTGGCGGCCGGGACCGTCCTCGGTCAGCACCACGAAGCCGATGTCGGTGACCTTGAACGAGATCCCGCCCGACAGGCCGCAGATGGCGAACACCTTGCCGCCCACCTTGTAGACGTCCGACCCGCCCCACTGGATGACCTTGGTCACCGCGGGCAGGCCCATGGCGAAGGCCTCGATCTCCTCCTGCGTCACAGGCCCAACTCGGCGCGCTTCTTCTTGGGAAGGCCCGCCGCGACCAGCTGATGGGCCGTCTTCAGCCAGTCCTGCACCTCGGCGGCGTCCAATACGGCTAGGTCCTCGAACATCACCCACTTGAACCGGGCGGCGTAGGGCGCGGGCTTGCCGCGGCCGCTCTCCGTCAGGGCCTCGTAGGCGATGTCGGTCATCTTCAAGGAGAGGTGGCGGCCCTCCAGGTCGGTGGCGGCGAACATCTTGCCGCCCACCGTGTAGCAGCGGTCGGCGCCCCACTTGATGGAGACGTCCGCGCCGGGCAGCGCCAGCGCCGCCTTTTCGAGCTGCGCTGGCGTCATGTCCCTCAGGCCTCGACGCCCACCCCGATCGGACAGACCACGCCGGTGCCACCGATGCCGCAATATCCGGCTGGGTTCTTGGCCAGGTACTGCTGGTGGTAGTCCTCGGCGAAGTAGAACTCGCCGGCGGGCGCGATCTCGGTGGTGATGCGGCCGAAGCCCTTGGCCGACAGCGCCTGCTGGAAGGCTTCCTTCGACGCCTCGGCCTCCGCCGCCTGGGCGTCGTTCAGCGGATAGATTCCCGAGCGGTACTGGGTGCCGATGTCGGCGCCCTGGCGCATGCCCTGGGTCGGGTCGTGGTTTTCCCAGAACAGCTTCAGGAGGTCCCGGTAGCTGACAACCCTGGGGTCATAGACCACCAGCACCGCCTCGGTATGGCCGGTGCGGCCGGTGCAGACCTCTTCATAGGTCGGGTTCGGGGTGACACCGTTCACGTAGCCCACCGCCGTCGTCCAGACGCCGGGAACCTGCCAGAACACCCGCTCGACGCCCCAGAAGCAGCCCATGGCGAACACCGCCGTCTCCAGGCCGTCCGGGTAGGGGCCCTTCAGCGGATGGCCGTTCACGAAGTGCGTCGTGGCGGTCGGGATCGGATGCGCGCGGCCCGGCAGGGCGTTGGCGTCCGTGGGCATTTCGAGGGTCTTCTTTCCGAACATGTGGCCTCCTGGCTCCCGGGCCTGAATTTAGCGATCCGCCGGCGATTTTGCACCTTCCGCAAAGGGAAGGTGACGCTGCGTCAGTTCCATGCCACTGTCTTCACCGAACGCTGTTTTGGAACCTCGACAGGGAGAAGCGTCCCATGAAAACTACTTTGGGGAAACGCGTGTTGAGCGCCACGGCGGTCGGCGTGAGCCTTGCGGTGCTGGCCGGAGGCCTGGCCTTCGCCAACGGGGGCGGCGGCGGCGGTTCGCCCTCTGGCGGCGGCGGCCCGAGCATGCCCAGCGCCTCGGGGCCCAGCTACGATCCCTCGATCGAGTACGCCAAGGCGATC
>JAFEDM010000206.1 GCA_018241625.1 Pseudomonadota bacterium
AGTTCCGACACCCGCTCCATGGCGCCGGCGGCCTTCTGGACGTCGCCCCAGGTCTCGCCCAGGGCGCCCATGGCGCTGGCGGTCATCACGGCCAGCAGGACGAACTGCAGCAGCACGCCCCAGGTCATCTCGTGGTTCAGGGCCGCGGCGACGCCGAGCCAGAAGATCCAGACCACCCCGCCGAAGATCAGGGCGATCACCGCGGCGGTCATCATGGCGCGCGCCCGCATGCGCCGCAGAGAGGTGGAGAAGGACGCCTCCACCGCCGCGCCGAACCGCCCCGCCGCGGCGGTCTCGCGCCCGAAGGCCTGGACGATCTCCAGCGCGTCCAGGGTCTCGCCGGCGGTGCCGACCGCGGCGGCGAACTGGTCCTGGGTCGAGGCGGTGAGCGTCCGCACCCGGCGGCCGAACAGGAACAGCGGCGCGATCACCACCGGCAGGGTGACGACGACCAGCAGGGTCAGCCTGGGGCTCACCACCACCATCAGCACGAGGCCGCCAGCCATCATGAGCGTGTTGCGCAGCGCCACCGAGATCGAGGTGGTCAGCAGGTTCTCGACGATCTGGATGTCGGTGGTCAGCCGCGACAGCACCTCGCCGGTGCGGGTCATCAGGAAGAAGGCCGGATCCAGGGTCAGGATGTGGGCGTAGACCGCCTTGCGCAGGTCGGCGACGATCCGCTCGCCCAGCTTGGTCACGAAGTAGTAGCGCAGGGCCGACGACAGCGCCAAGGCGAGCGCGATGGCGCCCATCAGCCAGAACCAGGGCGCGACGCTGCTTCCCGTGGCCCCGCCGGCCGCCGGGCCGGTCAGGTGGTCCATCAGCAGGCGCGCGCCGCCCGTCAGGCCCAGGCTGGTCCCCGCCGCGGCCACCAGGAAGACGCCCGCCGCCGTCGCATCCAGCCGGTGGCCGGCGGCGAACGGGACGAGGTGGCCGAGCGCGCGGACGTTGCGACTGCGCGGCCGTTTCTGGGCGGCTTCCGCGAGGTTCTGCGCCAGCGCCTGGCCCGTGCTCGGCCGACCCTCCGCCGGCGCGTCCGAACCCAGTTCACTCATCGACGCTCGCACCTTGCATTTTGGGCGGCGTTTCTCTATACGCCGCGCTTCCTTCGAGGCCGCCCTCAAAGCGGCCTTCGACATTCCGACGCTTCCTTACGGACGCTCCTTACTTCAGGCGCTGACCCGATGAAACAAGACACCCATCCGGACTATCACTTCATCACCGTGGTGATGACGGACGGCACGACCTACCAGACCCGTTCCACCTACGGGAAGGAAGGCGCCACGCTGAACCTCGACATCGACCCGAAGACCCACCCGGCGTGGACGGGCGGCGGCCACCAGATGATGGACCGCGGCGGCCGCGTGTCGCGCTTCAACGCCAAGTTCGGCGGCTTCACCCGGAAATGACCGCGTAGCGGGTCATCCCCGCGAAGGCGGGGATCCAGGCAACGCGCTATCCCAA
>JAFEDM010000207.1 GCA_018241625.1 Pseudomonadota bacterium
ACCAAGGGCTATGACCCGGCGCGGGGCGCCAAGGTCATCGCCTATGCGCGCAAGTTCCTGGACGAGATCGCGCCGCTGACCAGCGGGTCCCACGCCAAGGCGGTGGCCTACAGCGTGCTCAACGACGACCTCACCGTGCAGTTCGAGAACGGCACGGACGCGCACCTGAAGACGCCGGGCCAGCTGGCCGGCTGGCGGGGCGACGGCGCCCATCCGGACGCGGTGCTGCTGAAGCACAACGGCCTGCACGTGGAGATACTGATCGACCACAGCCATGCGATCGGCAAGGACGATCCGGCCGGCGTCGCCGACCTGATCGTCGAGGCCGCCCTGACCGCCATCCAGGACTGCGAGGACTCGGTCGCCGCCGTCGACGCCGAGGACAAGGCCAACGTCTACCGCAACTGGCTGGGGCTGATGCGCGGCGATCTCGCCGCCAGCTTCGAGAAGGGCGGCCGGACCGAGACCCGCCGGCTCGACGACGACCGCAGCTATCACGCGCCGGGCGGCCGCACGCTCACCCTGCGCGGCCGCTCGCTGCTGCTGGTGCGCAATGTCGGCCACCACATGCTGACCGACGCGGTGCGCTTCCGTGGCCAGCCGGCCTACGAGACCGCCGTCGACGCCCTGATCACCGTGGCCGCCGCCCTGCACGACCTGAAGGGTCCGGGCCGCAACAGCCCCGCGCGCTCGGTCTATGTGGTGAAGCCCAAGATGCATGGGCCGGACGAGGTGGCGCTGGCGGTGCGTCTGTTCGACCTGGTCGAGGATGCGCTGGGCCTGCCGCGCAACACCGTGAAGCTGGGCGTGATGGACGAGGAGCGGCGCACCAGCGCCAATCTCGCCGCCTGCATCCACGCCGCGCGCGAGCGGATCGTGTTCATCAACACCGGCTTCCTCGACCGGACGGGCGACGAGATCCACACCGCCATGGAAGCCGGTCCGGTGGTGCGCAAGGAAGCGATCAAGGCCGAGCCCTGGCTGCCGACCTACGAGAAGCGCAACGTCGAGATCGGCCTGGCCACCGGCTTTCCCGGCCGCGCCCAGATCGGCAAGGGCATGTGGGCCGCGCCGGACATGATGCAGGCCATGCTCGCGGCCAAGGTCGGCCACCCGAAGGCCGGCGCGAACACGGCCTGGGTGCCGTCGCCGACCGCGGCGGTGCTGCACGCCCTGCACTACCATCAGGTCGACGTGCCGGGCCTGCAGGCCCGGATGGCCCAAGATCTAAAAGCGGCGGGTGAGGTGACGGGCCTGGACGCCCTGCTGACCCCGCCGCTGGCGCAGTCCAACTGGAGCCCGGCCGACGTGCAGGAGGAGTTGGACAACAACGCCCAGGGCATCCTGGGCTACGTCGTCCGCTGGATCGACCAGGGCGTTGGCTGCTCCAAGGTGCCGGACATCCACAATGTTGGCCTGATGGAGGACCGCGCGACGCTGCGCATCTCCAGCCAGCACATCGCCAACTGGTTGCGCCACGGGGTCTGCACCGAGGCCCAGGTGCGCGAGACCCCCGCGCGGCTGGCCAAGGTGGTCGACGCCCAGAACGCCGGCGACGCCGCCTATACGCCGATGAGCCCGGACCTCGACGCCAGCATCGCCTTCCAGGCGGCGCTGGACCTGGTCTTCGAAGGCCGGGTCCAGCCCAATGGCTACACCGAGCACATCCTCACGCGCCGTCGCCGCGAGCGGAAGGCCGAGCTGGCCGCCCGCTAGGGTCAGGCAAGGCGACGCCGCCGACCCGTGGATCGGCGGCGCCAGGTCATCCAGAACGATCAGGCGAAGGTGACGCCGCGGCGATAGCGCAGGGTCGCGCCGGCCAGGCCGAAGCCGCAGATCATCAGCGCCCACGAGATTGGCTCGGGCACGGCGTCGAGCGCGCTGTCGAACCGGACATTGTCCAGCTGGACGCCCGGCCCGAGGTTCGCGTTCGTATTGCCCGTGAACATGGTGAAGGACGTCACGTCGGTCAGCCCCACCGCGAAGGTCTGCAGGCCGGGCAGGCTGTCCAGATTGAAGACCCCGGTGTGCGACCCGCCGCCATCGACGTAGCTGTAGTTCAGGGCGTAGCTGCTGCGCGGGGTCTGCCCATTGTTGGCGTCGGTCAGGTCGATGGAGTCGAAATCGAACGTACCGCCGCCGGTCTTGGTGATGGTGATCTTGGCGCTCGAGGCGTTGACGAAGATCGCCGCGCCGGTCGGGTCGGCGTCATAGGGCGCGGACACCCCGTCGTAACCGAATGAGCCGATCTCCTCGTCCGCCCCGCCTTCGGACTGGACGTAGAAGCTCAAGCCGGCTTCCGAATAGTGCGATCCGTAGGCGGGTATGGTGGTCGCCGAGCGGAATGAATCGAACGTCACGACGGCCGCCGAGGCGCCGCCGGCCATGGCGATCGCCGCCGCGGCCGCGCCCGCCGCGAATATGGTCTTCAAGTGCATTACAGATTCCCCCAAATCCAGACACCTTCCGGACAGGCCGAAAGGGCCCGCTGAACCGCGGGCGCCGAAGTCTGGTCAGAGGGGCGGACGGGAGTCCTGACGCCTTTCTGAAGGATTTCTGAAGAATGCCGCGCGGCGGGTCAGAGCCCGCCGGGGCTCGCCAGGGCCACGCCGCCGTCCACCGCGATGGTCTCGCCGACCACATAGTCGCCGGCCTGGCTCGCCAGGTAGATCGCCGCGCAGGCCATGTCCTCGTCACGGCCGATGCGGCGCGACGGGATGCGCTTGGCCACCTCGTCGCCCTGGTCGCGGGCCACGCGGTTCATCTCGGACGCGAAGGCGCCGGGCGCGATGGCGGTGACGCAGATGTTGTCGGCGATCAGCCGCGCCGCCATCCGCCGCGTCAGGTAGATCAGGCCCGCCTTGGAGGCATGGTAGCTGTAGGTCTCCTGCGGGTTCAGGCGGATGCCGTCGATGGAGGCGATGTTGATCACCTTCGACGGGCGCTCGTGCGTGCCGGCCTTGGTCAGGGCGGCGTGCAGGGCCTGGGTCAGGAAGAAGGGCGACTTGAGGTTCAGGTTCAGCACCTTGTCCCAGCCGCTTTCCGGGAACTCGTCGAACGCCGCGCCCCAGGCGGCGCCGGCGTTGTTCACCAGGATGTCGAGCTTGGATTCGTGCTCCAGATAGCGGCCGACGAAGCTCTTGATGCCGTCCAGCGTCGACAGGTCCTGCGGCAGGGACACGCACTTGGGGCCCAGTTCGGCGGCCGCCTCGTCGCACTGCCCGGCCTTGCGCGAGGTGATGTAGACCTTGTCCACCCCGGCCTCGATGAAGCCGCGGGCGATCATCATGCCGATGCCGCGCGAACCACCGGTGACGATGGCGGTGCGGCCCTTCAGAGAGAACATGTCGAGCATCATTGGCGCTTCCCCTTGTCCGGGACTTTACCCGGCGCTTGATTGACGCGGCGAGCGCCGCTTAAGCCCTTCCCGAACCCCTCGCACATTTGACTTGGAAGGGTCCAGCGGGGTCTGTAACAAGCGTTTGAATTTTGCGGCCGACGCCCCATCTCAGAAGGCGGGCCAGCCAAGCTTCCAGGGAGCTCCCAAGATGGCCGAGATCAATTCGGTGACCACGCTGACCCGCGAGGGCGACGTTGCGATCATCACCCTCAATTCGCCGCCGGTGAACGCGCTGTCGGCCAAGGTCCGCGAGGGGCTGTACGAAGGCTTCAAGCAGGCCAACGCGTCGGACGCCAAGGCCATCGTGCTGATCTGCGAAGGCCGCACCTTCATCGCCGGCGCCGACATCACCGAGTTCGGCGGCGCCATGGCCGGTCCCGGCCTGCCGGACGTGCAGGACATGATGGAGAATTCGCCCAAGCCGGTGATCGCCGCGATCCATGGCACGGCGCTCGGCGGCGGCCTGGAGGTCGCGCTCTGCGCCCACTATCGTGTCGCCGTCCCCTCGGCCCGCGTTGGCCTTCCGGAAGTGGCCCTGGGCCTGCTGCCCGGCGCCGGCGGCACCCAGCGCCTGCCGCGCATCGTGGGCGTCGAAGCCGCGCTCGACATGGTCACCTCCGGCCGCCACGTGCCGGCCAAGCAGGCCTTGGCCATGGGCCTGGTCGACGAACTGGTCGAGGAGGGCAAGCTGCTCGAGGGCGCGCTGGCCTTCGCCAAGAAGGCGGTGGCCGAGAACAAGCCCCTGGTGAAGGTGCGCGACAACAACGCCAAGCTGGAGGCCGCCAAGGGCCATCCCGAAATCTTCGCCGACTTCCGCAAGGCCAATGCGCGCAAGTTCCGCGGCTTCCTGGCGCCCGAGTACAACATCCAGTGCGTCGAGGCGGCGGTGAACTCGGGCTCGTTCGAGGAAGGCCTGAAGGCCGAGCGCAAGCTCTTCATGGAGCTGATGATGGGCCCGCAGTCGGCGGCCCAGCGCTACTACTTCTTCGCCGAGCGCCAGGCCCAGAAGATCCCCGACGTGCCGGACGACACCCCGGTCCGCCCGATCAAGCGGGTCGGAATCCTGGGCGCCGGCACCATGGGCGGCGGCATCGCCATGAACTTCCTGAACACCGGCATCCCGGTGACCATCGTGGAGGTCCAGGAGGCGGCGCTGGAGCGCGGCCTGAAGGTGATCCGCGGCAACTACGAGCGCTCGCGCACCGCCAAGCCGGAAGAGACCGAGGCCCGCATGGCCCTGCTCTCCGGCTCGCTGGACTTCGACAAGCTCGCCGACTGCGACCTGATCATCGAGGCCGTGTTCGAGCGGATGGACATCAAGAAGGACGTCTTCGCCCGCCTGGACAAGATCGCCAAGCCGGGCGCGATCCTGGCGTCCAACACCAGCTACCTGGACATCGATGAGATCGCCTCGGTGACCAGCCGGCCGCAGGACGTCATCGGCCTGCACTTCTTCTCGCCGGCCAACGTCATGAAGCTGCTGGAAGTGATCCGCGGCGAGAAGACCGCCAAGGACGTGATCGCCACCTCGATGAAGCTGGCCAAGCAGATCGGCAAGATCGCCGTGCTGGCGGGCGTCTGCCCGGGCTTCATCGGCAACCGCATGCTGAGCCAACGCCAGCGCGAGGCCCAGAAGCTGGTCATGGAAGGCGCCATGCCTTGGGACATCGACCGCGTGCTCTACGACTTCGGCTTCCCCATGGGGCCGTTCGCGATGAGCGACCTGGCCGGCCTGGACATCGGCTGGGTGAAGGAGAACTCCAAGGGCGAGACCATCCGCGACGTGCTCTGCGAGATGGACCGCCGCGGCCAGAAGACCGGGGCGGGCTACTACGACTATGACGAGAACCGCAACGCCAAGCCCTCGCCCGTCACCGAGAAGATCATCAACGACTTCATCGTGAAGTCGGGCGCCAACCCGCGGAAGATCAGCGACGAGGAGATCCTCGAACGCTGCGTCTATCCGATGATCAACGAGGGCGCGAAGATCCTCGAAGAGGGCAAGGCGATCCGCCCGTCCGACATCGATGTGGTCTGGATCAACGGCTACGGCTGGCCGGTCTATCGCGGCGGCCCGATGCACTACGGCGATCAGGTCGGCCCCGACAAGGTGCTGGCCAAGATGAAGGAATTCCAGACCCAGATGGGCGACGCCTTCAAGCCCTCGGCCCTGCTGGAGAAGCTGGTCGCCGAGGGTAAGAAGTTCTCCGACCTCAAGGCCTGATCCGTCCCCTGACCAAACAGCTCTTTCCTCCCCGAAAGGACTTCTGAGATATGCGTGAAGCCGTCATCGTCGCCGCCAAGCGGACCCCCATCGGCAAGGCCTACCGCGGCGCGTTCAACAACACCTATGGCGCGACCCTGGGCGCCGCCGCCCTGTCGGCGGTGATCGAGCAGGCGGGCATCGACCCGGGCGAGGTCGACGACGTGGCCATGGGCTGCGCCCTGCAGCAGGGCACGACGGGCAACAACATCGCCCGCCAGGCCGCCCTGCGCGCCGGCATGCCCAACACGGTCAGCGGCATGACCATCGACCGGCAGTGCAGCTCCGGCCTGATGGGCGTCGCGACGGCGGCCAAGTACATCATCAACGACGGCGCCCCGATCGCCATCGGCGCCGGCATCGAGTCGATCAGCCTGGTCCAGAACGGCCACATGAACGGCTTCATGCGCGCTGACCCGGAGCTCACCGCCAAGGTCCCGGAGATCTGGACCTCGATGATCGAGACCGCCGAGATCGTCGCCGACCGCTATGGCGTCAGCCGCGAATACCAGGACGAGTATGCGCTCCAGTCGCAGCAGCGCACCGCCCAGGCGCAGTCGGAAGGCCGCTTCGACAAGGAGATCGTGCCGGTCACCACCGTCATGAAGGTGCTGGTCGACAAGGCCACCGGCGCCACCGAGGACAAGGAAATCACCATCCGCGCCGACGAGGGCAACCGCCCGCAGACGACGCTGGAAGACCTGCAGAAGCTGCAGCCCGTCTTCAAGGGCGGCCTCTTCGTGCAGGAAGGCAAGTACGTCACCGCCGGCAACGCCAGCCAGCTCTCCGACGGCGCCGCCGCCGTGCTGATGATGGAGCGCAAGTAGGCCGAGAAGCGCGGCCTGGAGGCGCTCGGCGCCTATCGCGGCATGGCGGTCGCCGGCTGCGGCCCGGAAGAAATGGGCATTGGCCCGGTGTTCGCGATCCCGAAGCTCTTGGAGCGCAACGGCCTGAAGATCGACGACATCGACATCTGGGAGCTGAACGAGGCCTTCGCCAGCCAGGTTCTCTACTGCCGCGACAAGCTGGGCATCGACCCGGCCAAGTACAACGTCTCCGGTGGCTCGATCTCCATCGGCCACCCCTACGGCATGACCGGCGCGCGCTGCACGGCCCACCTGATGTACGAAGGCAAGCGCCGGGGCGCCAAATGGGGCGTGGTCACCATGTGCATCGGCGGCGGCATGGGCGCCGCAGGACTTTTCGAAATCTTCTGATTTCAAAAAAATGTCCGTCCGAGCGGTTCCTCCTCCCCTTGTGGGAGGAGGTGGCCCGCGGAGCGGGCCGGAGTTGGGGTCTCTCGGGCCTCTCAACCTCGAACGAAAATTCCTCCAGAGCGGAGAGGTGGGTGTGACCCCACCTCCGTCAGCCTTCGGCCGACACCTCCTCCCACAAGGGGAGGAGGATCGGTTCAGGCCGCCGCCGCCTGGCCTTCGCGCAGATACTCCAGCACGACCTCGGGGTTGGTGACCGTGTAGGGGTCGTCGTCCAGGCCCGCGTCATTGATGCCGGGCTCTTCGAACCACTGCTCGATCTCGCCGTCGTTGACGACCATCACATAGCGCCAGCTGCGGTAGCCGAAGCCCAGGTGCTCCTTGTTGATCAGCATGCCCATGCGCCGCGTGAAGTGGCCCGAGCCGTCCGGCAGCAGGCGGACCTTGTTCACGCCCAGCTGCTTGCCCCACTGGTAGACCACGAAGGCGTCGTTGACGGTGATGCAGACCACCTCGTCGACGCCGGCCGCCTTGAACTCGTCGTAAAGCCGCTCGAAGGCCGGGCACTGCTCGTTGGAGCAGGTCGGCGTGAAGGCGCCCGGCAGCGAGAACACCACCACCCGCTTGCCGGCGAAGATGTCCGAGGTGGTCACGTCCTGCCAACGGAAGGGGTTCGGACCGCCGAGGGCTTCGTCGCGGACACGGGTCTTGAAGGTGATGTCGGGAAGGCGGCGGCCCTGCATGATCGAATGTTCCTCTGGCTTTGCGCCGTTCGGCGCGTCGCCAGGGGAAATAGGCGGCGGCGGCATATAGTTCAAAGTGATCGTGTCTTTATTTTCGATAGATCAGACCTATCGAAACGCTCGGTGGCCCAAATTCCGCTCATTCCGGCTACAGCCGGGCCCGAGCTGAAGTTGGCTTAGCCCGCAGCAAGCCCGTCACGCCTCCGCGTCGATCTCCGCCCAGCTCAACCCCTTCGTCTCCTTCGCCAGCAGGGCGCAGACGAAACTCACCGCGCAGGTCGCCGCCAGGTAGCCCGAAATCGCCACCGTCGAGTGGGTGGCCTTGAAGATCGCCAGCGAGATCACCGGAGCCCAGGAGCCGCCGATGATGGGGGTGACCTGGTAGGCCAGCGAGGCGCCGGAGTAGCGGATGCGGGTGGGGAAGAGTTCCGCGATCATCGCGCCTTGGGGCCCGTTCATGGCGCTGTGCATGATCAGGCCGGCCACCAGGGCGAAGGTGATCACCAGCGGCTGCTTTGTCGCCAGCAGCGGATAGAAGGCGAAGGCCCAAAGGCCGACCCCGGCGGCGCCGAAGGCGTAGACCGGCTTGCGGCCGATCCGGTCCGACAGCGCCGACCACAGCGGCATGGTGAGCGCCGCACAGACCGACCCGGCCAGGATGGAGTTGAGCGTCTGGCTGCGGGTCATCCCCAGCACGCTGGTCAGGTAGGTGATGCCGAAGGTGGTCATCAGATAGAAGCTGACGTTCTCCCCCAGCTTCAGCCCGCCGCCCAGCAGCACCTGCCAGGGCCGGGCCTTGATCGCCTGGATCACCGGGGCCTTGTGGACGCCGGCTTCCGCCTTCTTCACCGCCGCCTCGAACACTGGGCTTTCGCCCAGCGACAGGCGCACCCACCAGCCGACGCCGATCAGCACCGCGCTGACGAGGAACGGCACGCGCCAGCCCCAGGCGAGGAAGTCGTGCGGCGTCTGGACCGCGGCCATGATCGCCAGGATGGCGGTCGCCAGGACGTTGCCCAGGCCGCCGCCAGCCTGCATCAGCCCGCCCCAAAGGCCGCGCTTGGCGGGCTCGGAATATTCGGTCGCCATCAGGATCGCCGCGCCCCATTCGCCGCCCAGGCCGAACCCCTGGATCAGGCGCAGGCCGATCAGCAGGGCGGGCGCGAGCACGCCGACCTGGTCGAAGGTCGGCAGCAGGCCGATGGCGAAGGTGGTGGCGCCCATGATCATGAGGGTCAGGATCAAGAGCTGGCGGCGGCCGATCCGGTCCCCGAAGTGGCCGAAGATCACGCCGCCGAAAGGCCGGGCCATGAAGCCCACGGCATAGGTCGAAAACGCCAGCATGGCCCCCGTCAGCGGGTCGGCCGACGGGAAGAAGACCTTGTTGAACACCAGGGCCGCGGCGGTGCCGTAGAGCAGGAAGTCGTACCACTCGATGGTGGTGCCGATGGCGCTGGCGAACACCGCCTTGCGGCGCAGGGCCGGCGTGGGCTCGGCGCCCTCGGAAGATGTTGGGGCCACGTCGGCGGTCTCGGCGGTCACGGCGCTCATCGGATCTGATCGATCTCGGCGAACGACAGGCCCTTGGTCTCGCGCGCCTTGAGCGCGGAGATGGCGCTGATGACGCCGGCGATCGCCAGGTAGATCGCGATCGGGACCCAGGAGTGGAACCGGGTCAGCAGCGCCAGGGCGATGATCGGCGCCAGCGAGCCCGCGAAGATCGAGGTGCCCTGATAGGCCAGCGAGGCACCGGAGTAACGCATCCGGGTCGGGAACAGCTCGGCGATGAAGGCCGCCTGCGGGCCATACATCAGCCCGTGGCAGGCCAAGCCGCCGATCATGGCCAGCACGATCAGTGGGGTCTGGCCGCTGTCGAGCAGGCGAAAGAAGACGAAGCCCCAGATGGCCAGGCCCAGGGCGCCCAGGAAATAGATCGGCCGGCGGCCCACGCGGTCGGAGAGGCTGGCGGCCAGGGGAATGATCGCCACCTCCACCGCCGTGCCGATGAGGGTGGCGTTGAGCGCCGTCGTCCGCGGCACGTGCAGGTGGTCGACCAGATAGGTCAGGCCGAAAGTGGCGAAGACGTAGAAGCTGATGTTCTCCGCCACGCGCAGGCCGGCGCCGATGGCGATGCCGCCCGGCCGCTCGCGGATGGCGTCCATCACCGGAACCTGTGGCGGCGCGCCCGCGTCGTCCATCGCCTGCCGGAAGAGCGGGCTTTCCGCGAGTGTGATGCGGACCCAATAGCCCACCGCCACCAGCACGGCCGACAGCAGGAACGGCACGCGCCAGCCCCAGGCCAGGAACTCGCCGTTCGACTGCACGGCCGACATGATCGCCAGCACAGCGGCGGCCAGCAGGTTGCCGGCCGGCACCCCGGCCTGCGGCCAGCCGGCCCAGAAGCCCCGGCGGCTGGCCTCGCCATATTCGGTCACCATCAGCACCGCGCCGCCCCATTCGCCGCCGACGGCGAAACCCTGGATCAGGCGCAGCAGCACCAAGAGCAGCGGGGCGAACAGGCCCACCTGGTCGAAGGTTGGCAAGAGGCCGATCAGCACCGTCGAGCCGCCCATCATGATCAGGCTCAGCATCAGCAGCTGCTTGCGGCCGATCCGGTCGCCGAAGTGGCCGAACACCAGCCCGCCGAGCGGCCGCGCCACGAAGCCCAGGGCATAGGTGGTGAAGGAGAGCAGCACGCCCATGGTCGGGTCGGCCTTGGGGAAGAACAGCTTGCCGAACACCAGGGCCGAGGCCGAGCCGTAGAGGAAGAAGTCGTACCACTCGATGGTGGTGCCGATCATCGAGGCCAGCACCACCTGGCGCAGGGTGGCGGGCGTCGCGGCGGCGGGCGTGGCGGTGGACACTGGAACTCTCCCCCATGACCCCGCGTCTGGCGGCGGGTTCAGGGCGGGAGAAGAGCGTGATCGGCGAAGGGTGGCAAGCTACCCCTCGACCCGCTCATCCCCGCGAAGGCGGGGATCCATGCGGCAGCGGTGACGAGACCGAGAGTCAGCTTGGGTCCCTGCCTTCGCGGGGATGAGCGGAAGTCAGGCGAAGTCCTTCGCCAGCTCCGCGCGGGTGGCCGGGGTCAGGCCGGCCAGGTGGCTGTAGCGTTCGTGGTCGCAGCCGACCAGGATCTGGGTGGACGGGTCGCGGAAGCGGGCGATCTGCTCGGCGCTCAGCGGGAAGCGCAGGAAGTGGACGGAGGAGGTCTTGCCGTCCTCGCGCGTGCGCTCGACGTCGCCCTCCGGGACGGCGGCGGCGCGGGCGTCGCCGACCTGCAGGAAGAAGCGATCCTCGATGCCGCCCAGCCGCGCCAGGGTCGCCTCGCGGCGCACCGGGTCCTCGATCTCCAGCATCACCGTGGCCACCAGCTCCGACCCCTGCGGGATCAGCGGATTGTAGGCGGCCAGCTCGTCCGGGATCTGCTCGGCGCCGCCGCGCTCGGTCAGCAGCATTTCCTGAACCTGGAACAGCATGGTGTCGTAGCTCTCGAAGATCACCGTGCAGAAGGGGCCGAGCTCGACCCGGCGCAGGCGCTTGATCGGCAGCAGCGCGGCGCGCCGTTCGCGACGCACCTTGGCGTATTCGGCATCGGGGATCAGGTCGGATGGCGTAATCTGGCGGGCGCTGGCGGGCATGGTTCGTCCTCCGGTCAAAGACCGTAAGCCTGGGCGAAGATCTCGATCGGATGGGCCTCGCGCGGAGTCGGCGTCTCGATCTTCGGATCGTCCTCGATGAGCTGGCCCAGGTGCTTGCAGGCCAGCGGGCAGTCGGAGCAGAGCACCGCCGTCGCCTTCTGGACGACCTGGCGCGCGGCCGGGCGGCCGACCTTGTTGGCGACCTCGTGGGTCGCCTTCATCACCCCGAAGGTGCCGCCATGGCCGGAGCAGCGCTCCACGACCTCGACCCGCGTCTCGGGGATCAGCCGCAGCATGTCGGCCGACTTGGCCCCCATGTTCTGGGCGCGCGCGTGACAGGCCTGGTGGACGGTGACGCCGCCTTCGACAGGGGTCAGGCCGGGCGTCAGGCCGTAGGCTTTCTGCAGGTCGACGACATATTCGCAGATGTCCTTGGTCTTCGCCGACAGGGCGACGATCTCCGGATCGCCTGGCGAGATCAGCGGCCACTCGAACTTCATCATCAGGCCGCAGGACGCGGTGAGCGCGACCACGTCGTAGCCCTGCGCGATGTAGGGCGCGAAGGCCTTGGCGACCCGCGCGGCCCGGCCGGCCACGTCGCCGAGGTCGCCGGCCTCGAGCTGCGGCATGCCGCAGCATTCGGGATAGACCAGCTTCACCTCGCAGCCCTGCAGGGCCAGCACCTTGGCGGCGGCCACGGCGGTGTCGGGTTCGTTGTAGTCCACGAAGCAGGTGGCGTAGAGCGCGACCTTGCGCTGGCCGAACGCCGGCCCCTGCGGATTCGGCGCGAGCGGCGCCTTCAGCCGGTCGGTGGCGGTCTTCGAATGGTACTTCGGCAGCTCGGCCTCGGCGTCGATCTCGGCGATCGCCTCGAGCAGCTTGCGCAGCGGGGTGTTCTTGCGCGCCGTGCCCCAGTTGGCGAGGCCGGCTACGTGCTTGGCTAGCCGGCCGTTGCGGTCGGTGTTCCCCAGCTGCTCGCGCACGAATTCCTTGTGTCCGGCTTTCCGCTTGGCGGCCCGGTAGCGCAGGATCAGGTGCGGGATGTCGATGTCGAAAGGATGCGGCGGGACATAGGGGCACTTGGTCAGGAAGCACATGTCGCAGAGCGTGCAGGCCTCATCGACCTTGGCGTAGTCGCTCTTCGGCACGCTATCCAGCTCGCCGGTCTGGCTCTCGTCGATCATGTCGAAGAGCCGCGGGAAGCTTTCGCACAGGTTGAAGCAGCGGCGGCAGGTGTGACAGACGTCGAACTGCCGCTCCATCTCGGCCTCGACCTTCTCCAGGTCGTAGTAGGCGTCGTCCTTCCAGGGGATCGGATGGCGGAAGGGTGCGTCCAGACTGCCCTCGCGCGGCGGCCCGCCTGTGGTCTTGCCCGAGCTGTCAGCGTCTTCGCTCATCGTGCCCCGTCACCAGCAATAAACGGCTGTCATCCCGGTTTGGCGGCGCGCCAGGACCGGGACCCATAAACGCCTGCGTTGGAGGTTTCGCTCGGCGTCGCCGCAGGTCTTCCTGCCGCGCGGAGTCTATGGGTCCCGGACAGCCGCTTTCGCGGCTTCCGGGATGACACCCAAAGAGAGGGTGGGTTTAGTCCAGCGCGTCGAGGGCGCGCTGGAAGCGGCCGGCGTGGGACTTCTCGGCCTTGGCCAGGGTCTCGAACCAGTCGGCGATCTCGTCGAAGCCTTCGTCGCGGGCGGTGCGCGCCATGCCCGGGTACATGTCGGTGTACTCGTGGGTCTCGCCGGCGATGGCGGCCTTCAGGTTGTCGCTGGTGCCGCCGATCGGCAGGCCGGTGGCGGGGTCGCCGACGGCTTCCATGAACTCCAGGTGGCCGTGGGCGTGGCCGGTCTCGCCTTCCGCAGTCGAGCGGAACACGGCGGCGACGTCGTTGTAGCCTTCCACGTCCGCCTTCTGGGCGAAGTAGAGGTAGCGGCGGTTGGCCTGGCTCTCACCGGCGAAGGCCGCCTTGAGGTTGTCGAGGGTCTTGCTGCTGGCGAGGCTCATGGTGGTCTCCCTGATTAGGCCCGCGACCCTACGCCGCGCTCATGACATTGAGCCAATCGTTTTGCTCTATCGGCAGGATCGATCGTTTCTATGCGGAACCGAGCCTTGCCGCCGGGGTTTGCCCCACAGCAGCAATGGAGGCTCGGCCATGGGCGACGAAAAGCGCAACGACGAAATGGGCGGCATGCAGGGCGAAGGCAATTACGGCGCCGCGAAGAAGTTCGACGCCGAGGAGCGCGCCTTCGTGGACAAGGGCGGGATCGAGCAGAAGGCCCGCGAGGCCGAGGAAGCGCTGGACGGCCCGGAAGGCGCCGACCTCGAGCGCGCCCGCAAGGCGGCCGACGAGCACGGCCAGATGCGGGAACGCTAACGGCGGGCGCTGATCGCCCGTCGACCGGCGGATCAAACACGCGTTTGAGCTTGCGCAAGGACGGGACGGCGGCGGAAGCTTCGGCTGGGTAGGAAACCACAGCCAGCAGGAAGCGCCATGTCCATCGACTTCGAAATCCCGGCCGACGCCAAGGCCGTGCGCGAACGCGTGCGCCAGTGGGTGCAGGACGAATGCATCCCCGCCGAGGCGCGGGTGGTGGACAAGGAGAGCTACGAGACCGTCCTGGCCGAGCTGCGGGCCAAGGCCCGCGCCCAGGGCCTGTGGCTGCCCTTCGTGCCGAAGGAATATGGCGGCATGGGCCTGGGGCCGCTGGCCAACGCCCTGGTGCAGATGGAACTGGGCGAAAGCCATCTCGGCGCGCTCAGCATGAACAGCCAGGGGCCGGACGACGCCACCATCCTGACCCTGCTGGCGCACGGCACGGACTATCAGAAGGAGAAGTTCCTCAAGCCGCTGCTGAACGGCGAGAAGCGGGTCTGTTACTCGATGACCGAGAAGGCCTCCGGCGCCGACGCCACCGGCATGCAGACCCGGGCGGTGAAGGAGGGCAACGAGAACTACATCCTGAACGGCGAGAAGTGGTTCTCCTCGGCCGCCAGCGCCGCGGACCTGGCGCTCGTCATGGCCATGACCGATCCGGACGCGCCGCGTCACCAGCGCTATTCCACCTTCATCGTCGAGCTGCCGGACCCCGGCTACAAGATCAAGCGTGACATCCCGACCATGGCCGCCGAGGGCCCGCTCAGCCACATCATGGGCGGCGGCCATTCGGAGATCGAGATCACCGACCTGAAGGTCCCGGCCGAGAACCTGCTGGGCGGCGAAGGCAACGGCTTCAACATGGGCCAGCACCGCCTGGCCTACGGGCGGCTGCGCCACGGCATGCACAATGTGGCCCTGGCCCAGCGGGCGCTGGACATGGCGGCGGCGCGGATCACCGAGCGCAAGACCTTCGGCTCGCTGCTGTCCGACCGCCAGGCCGTCCAGTTCATGATGGCCGAGTGCGCGACCCAGCTCTACATCGCGCGCCTGATGCTGCTGCACATCGCCTACAAGGCGGAGAAGGGCCTGGACCTGCGGCAGGAAAACTCCATCGCCAAGGTCTACCTGGCGCACATGGTGCACCATGTGGTGGACACGGCCATCCAGCTGCACGGGGCGCTCGGCTACAGTCGCGATACGCCGCTGGCCGCCTGGTACACCCACATCCGCGCCCAGCGCCTGGTGGACGGGCCGGACGAGGTGCATCGCTGGACCGTCGGCCGCAACGTCATCAAGGCCTATCTGAAGGACGGCACCACCGCGGCGGCCGCCGGCGGCGATCTGCTCTAGCCGAGCTCAAGAAAAAGGGCCGTCCCGGGGGGCAGGACGGCCCTTCTCCACATCGAAGCCTCACGACCCGAAGGTCGAGGGGGAACTGCGCCCAGGGCCGCGTCTCAGCTCGCGGCTTTGAGCTTGGCTTCGATGGTGAGTGTGTCGAAGCGCTCGACACGGAATCTAGGTGCGGTAGGCCGCAGGATTACGCCCCGTGAAAGCCGAACACTGTTTCCGTTTTGGAATTAGCGGGCGGCCGGCGCCTGGAGCTTCGCGATGTATTCGCGGATCAGGGCGACGCCCTCCTCGTGGGTCACCGAGCGGCCGAGCTCGGGCATCATCACGCCGGGCTCTGTGGAGGCCATGCGGTAGGCGATGATCGAGGCGTCGGGTTTGCCGGGCACGAGGTCGGTGACCAGGTCGCCGGCGCCCTTGCCGGCCGCCACCGGGCGTTTGCCGACGCCGTAGCGGACCGGCCGCGTCTCTTCGAGGTCGAGGAACAGGCCCGAGTTCGAGGCCGCGCCTTTGGGGTTGTGGCAGTGGGCGCAGTTGCCGTCGAGATAGGCCCGCGCGCGCGCCTCCAGCGGCTCGGCGGGATCGTTCCAGACGGCGGTGCGCGGCGCCTTGTCGGGCGCCGGCGCGCCGGTCAGCAGTCCGGTCCGCGTCCAATGGGCCAGCTGGTTCTCCGCGCCTTCGGCATAGGGAAAGTTGCCGTTCAGGTTGCGCGCCTTCGGCCCGATCGGCGTGATGCGGCCGGACAGCGAATGGCACTCCTTGCACTGGTTCTGGTTTGGCACGCGGTAGTCGATCTGCATGGCCTTGCCATGGGCGTCGGTGAAGGCGACGTCGACGCGCGTCCCGGCCCGCTTCAGCACCGCCTGGGTCTGGGCGTCGTTCCAGACATAGGCCAGGGCGACCCAGCCACGTTTCCGATGGATCAGAAGGCGGGTCTCGATCACGCGCACCTTCTCCGCCGGTTTCCGCAGGTCGGCGGGATAGGCGAAGGACTTCACCAGGGTCGCGCCCACCGGCAGGTCCAGGGCGCCCTCGGCGCGGTAGGTCGCATGCGTTCCGGGCGGCAGGTACAGGAACCGCGCCTTCTCGGCATAGTCGCTGAACAGCGGGGTGTTCAGGGCGTAGGGCGTGACGCCGGCGTTCGGATGGTTCGGGCCCTCGGGCGTGAAGATCCGATAGGCCGAGAGCGTCGGCGCCGGCGTCTCGGACATCAGGGCCTTGAGGTCGACGCCGTCGGGCGTCTGGGCCGGCGCCGAGGCGGTTCCGAGGCTCACGATCGCCGCAAGGGCGGCGAGGACACGCTTCATCGAACTGCTCTTACTGCCCCACCATCACTGACCGGTTTGGGCCTTGGGCAGCACCACCGGCTTGGGCTCGGCGATGGGGCCGTCGTCCAGGGTGGGCTTCACCTCCGGCTTGGCGCTGAAGACATTGCCCGGCGCGGCGAAGTGCAGGTCCGCCACCGGACCATCGGTGAAATGCACCTTCACCGCCACCGGCGCGCTCATGCCCTTGGGCGTGAAGTTGGTGACGCCGTCCCAGACCACCGGCGGGATCGTTCCGCCCATGGCCTTGGCGATCACCTCGCCGCCGGGGAACTGCGGGGCCCAGCCGTTCTTGCCGATCTTGTTGTCGTGCACCGCGATGTCGCGCGGCAGGGGGTTGTAGGTCAGGTCGTCGTAGCTCTGAGTGTAGCTGACGACCATCACCGCGGCGGTCTGGTTCTGGTCGATCGCGTTGTCGAAGACGTGGATGTCGCGGTTGGCCATCACCATGATCCCGGTGCCGGTCGGCACGTCACCCACGATGGCGCCCTTCTTGGCGAAGTTGTTGGTGTCGTTCTGGACGACCTGGTTGCGGAACACCCGGGTCGAGTGGCCGCCCATCTGCGGCAGGTTCGGCAGGTCGAACACCAGGATGCCGCCGGCGTTGTGGGTCGAGACGTTGTCGAAGACGTCGGCGTTGTAGGAGTTCTCGATCTCGATGCCGGCGACGTTCATCTCGGCGCGGCTGTTCCTGACCACGATGTTCTTCGACTGGCCGACGTAGATGCCGGCGTCCGAGGCGCCCTTCACGGTCACGTTGTCGATCAGCACGTTGGTGGACGAGACCGGATAGACCCCATAGGCGCCGTTGGTGGATTTCGGCCCCGCGGTCCATTCGACGCGCAGATTCCTGAACGTGATCTGGTCGACGCCCTTGGACTTGATGCCGTCGCCCTTGCAGTTCTCCACCGCCAAGTCGCGCACCGTCACCTTGTTGGAGGTGATCAGGAAGCCCTCGCCCGACGCCTTCTGGCCGTCGAAGGACAGGACGGTCTTGTCGGCGCCCGCGCCCTTCACGGTGACGTTGGCCACGTCCAGCGAGATGCCGTCGGTCAGCTCATAGCGGCCGGCGGCGATCATCACCGTGTCGCCGGGCTTGGCGTCCAGCAGGGCGGTCTGGATCTTCTCCTGGGCGTCGCCGCCCGGCGTGACGGTGAGGGTCTTGGCCTGCGCCGACCCCGCCAGCAGCGCCGCCGTCGCCGCGCCGATCCACAAACCCTTCATGCGGGCCTCCCTCGCCTGCCGGCAACGTGACGCGCCGTTCAACTTTCGTATGGACCGTTTCCCCGAGAGGAAATCAAGCGGCGGGAAACGCCGCACCGCTCAGGCCGGCCGCTTGCCGGCGCGGAAGTTGCGGAAGGTGACGGAATAGCGGTGCGCCTTGGCGGGCGGAAT
>JAFEDM010000208.1 GCA_018241625.1 Pseudomonadota bacterium
CGGCAGCGCCTTGCCGCCGGCCTTCTCGATCTCCTCGGCGGCCGTATAGATCGTGCCGGGCAGCTTGGGATGCGGCTCGGCGGTCTTGGCGGCGATGGCGACGTTGGCGCCGTCGCGCGCGGCGCGCAGCGCGATGGCCAGGCCGATGCCGCGGCTGGCGCCGGTGACGAACAGGGTCTTCCCATTCAAGCTCATTCTGCGGGCTCCGGAACGGTCTTGCTGAAATCGGGCGCGCGCTTCTCGGCGAAGGCCGCGAACGCCTCCTTGGCCTCGGCCGAGGCCAGCTGGCGGATGAAGTGCTGGCCTTCCAGCGCCATCCGCGCCGCCAGTTGCTCCGGCTCGCGCATCAGCGACTTGGTGATCGCCACCGAGGCCGGCGGCCGGGCCGCCACGGCCTCGGCCGCCGCCCGGGCGCGGGCCTGCACCTGATCGGCCGGCAGGGCGGCGTTGGCGATGCCCCAGGCCTCCGCCTGCTTGCCCGTCACCGCCTCGCCCAGCACGAACATCGAGAACGCCCGCGCATGGCCGATGCGGGCCGGCAGCAGGATCGAGGACGCCGCCTCGGGCAGCAGCGCCAGGTTCACGAACGGCGTGGTCAGCAGGGCGTCCTCGGCCACGAACACCAGGTCGCAATGCAGCAGCATGGTCAGGCCCACGCCCACCGCGCGGCCCTGCACCGCCGCCACCAGCGGCTTCTTCGCCCGGCCCAGCGCCGCCAGCAGCGGGTTGCCGTCGCGCTGCGCCTTCTGCGCCTCCGGATCGCCGGCGTTCACGGCAGCGAAGTCGGCCAGGTCGTTGCCGGCGGTGAACATGTCGCCGTTCGCCTGGATCAATACGCAGCGCACCGACGGATCGTCGTTCGCCCCGTCGATCGCCCCGCCCAGCGCCGCGTACATCGCCCGCGTCAGCGCGTTTTTCTTCTCCGGCCGGTTCAGGGTCAGCGTCAGCACGCCGCCCACCTTTTCGATCAACACCTGTTCGGTCATGGCGCTCCCCGGTCTGTCTCTCGCGTCGATGATTGGCTTACGCCGTAAGGGTTCAGCTTGCCTGATACCAGTCGATCCCGTCCCCGTCGCGGGTGCGGGTCGCCTGGCCGCGGGCGATCAGGCAGTTGAGATGGGCGAGGCTCTCGCCGGTCGCCAGACCCAGCAGGCCGTTGTCGATCTGCCGCCGAAACAGGGCGCGGAACACGTCCACCGCCCGCTTCGGCTCGGCGATCAGGGCGTGCAGGCGGGCGAGCCCCCGCTCGTGGCCGCCGATCAGGTGGTCGATGCGCGCGTGCAGGCCGCGGAACGGGTCGTTGTGCGCCGGCAGCACCAGCACGTCGTCCGGCACGGTCGCCTTCACCCGCGCCAGCGACGTCAGCCATTCGGTCAGCGGGTCGCCGTTGGGCTCGGTCGGGAACACCGACACGTTGGACGAGATCTTCGGCAGCACCTGGTCGCCGGTGATGATCAGCTTCAGGCTGGGCGCCCAGAGGCAGGCGTGTTCGGGCGAGTGGCCCGAGCCGATCACCACCCGCCAGTCGTGGTCGCCGATCCGCACCACGTCGCCGTCGCTCAGCCGCTGGAAACTGTCCGGCAGGGCGTGCAGCGCGCGGCCGAAACCGCCGAAGCGGGCCTTGTAGGTCTCCAGCGCGTCCTCGTCCCAGCCGGCGGCCTTGAAGAAGGTGAGCGCGTCGCGCGGCGCCTCGCGCCCGGTGTCGGCCGCCAGCGAGCGGCACATCAGGAACTCCAGCCGGCTGATCCACAGCCGGCAGTCGAAGCGCCGCGTCAGCCAGCCCGCCATGCCGATGTGGTCCGGGTGCATGTGGGTCACGAACACCCGGCTGACCTTCAGGCCCGCCAGCGGCCCGGCGAAGGCCTTCTTCCAGGCGCTCTGCGTGGCCTCGCCGCCCAGGCCGGTGTCGACGATCGCGACCTTGCCGACCCCATCGTCGATCGCCCAGACGTTGATGAAGGCCAGCGACCCGCCAAGCGGCATGCGCAGCCAGCGCACGCCGGGCGCCACCTCGATCGCTTCGCCCGTCGCCGGCCCGCGCTCGAACGGATAGTCGAGCCTCGCCCGCTCCTTCTCGCGAACCGCCTCTTCGATCCCGTCGCGCAACAGCCGCCCTCCGCCAGTGGGGCTCTTCTTTTGGTCCCGAAGCGGCGGCCGCGCAAACAGGTTCGACGCCCCATTGTCCTGGCCCGAAGGCCGCCTTTGGGCCTGCCGGCCGGCCGTGGGGATTTCGCCCCTTGCCGAACGACGTTCCGCCAGTGGAAGATGGCACGCCGAAGTCCTACATTGGCAAGCCATGGACGCCACCTTCAGCATCGTCCGTCTTGGCCGAGGCGGCCTGCCCCGTCTTCGCGCGCTGAACCGGCTGTTCGCGGTCGCCTTCAAGGACCCCCAGGCCTATGGGTCCGCGCCGCCCAACGACCCCTACCTCGCCGACCTGCTGGCGCACGACGACGTCCATGTCCTGGTCGCGGTGTCCGGCGGGACGGTGATCGGCGGCCTCACCGCCTATGAGCTCGCCAAGTTCGAGCAGGCGCGCACCGAGGTCTACATCTACGACCTGGCGGTCGACGAAGCCCACCGCCGGCAAGGCGTCGCCACCGCCCTGATCCGCAAGCTGCAGGCCATCGCAAAGCGCCGCGGCGCCCATGTCATCTTCGTCCAGGCCGACCATGGCAACGATCCCGCCATCGCCCTCTACGAGCGCCTGGGCGAGCGCGAAGAGGTCCTGCACTTCGACATTCCGGTCTGAGCCTGTTCCCAGACCCGGCCCGCCCAGCTAGGCCGCTTGCCCTGCCATCAGCCCCCCGACATAGTCCCGCCAACTGATCGGGGTTCACACATGAAAACGCTCGCCCGCGCCCTTTCCGGCGCCGCCTTGTTGTTCGCCACCACCGCCGTGGCCCAGCCGACCGCCAACCAGCCGCCGCCCAGCCCGGCGATGCCCAAGAGCGACTCGATGCTGCCGGCCTTCAAGGCGCTCTACAAGGAGCTGGTGGAGACCAACACCACCGCCTCGGTGGGTTCCTGCACCCTCGCCGCCCAGAAGATGGCCGCGCGGATGAAGGCCGCCGGTTTCCCCGACAGCGACCTCACCGTCTTCATTCCGCAGGAGTACCCGAAGAGCGGCGGCCTGGTGGCCGTCTATCCAGGCACGGATCCCAAGGCCAAGGCCGTGCTGCTGCTCGCCCACGTCGACGTGGTCGAGGCCAAGCGCGAGGACTGGACACGCGATCCCTTCACCCTCGTCGAGGAAGGCGGCTATTTCTACGCCCGCGGCGCCTTCGACGACAAAGCCCAGGCCTCGATCTTCACCGACACCCTGATCCGCTTCAAACAGGCCGGCTACAAGCCGCGCCGCACGATCAAGCTGGCGCTCACCTGCGGCGAGGAAGGCGGCGGCCCGCTCAACGGCGCCTCCTGGCTGGTGAAGAACAAGCGCGAGCTGATCGACGCGGCCTTCGCGCTCAACGAGGGCGCCGGGGGCCAGCTCGACGACCACGGAAAACGCGTCGCCCACACCATCGAGGCGGGGGAGAAGACCTCCCAGAGCTTCGTGCTGGAGGTCACCAACCCCGGCGGCCACTCGTCCCGCCCGCTGCCGGACAACGCCATCTACCGCCTCGCCGACGCCATCGAGAAAGTGCGCCGCTACGAGTTCCCGGTGATGATCAACGACGCCAACAAGGCCTACCTCGTGGGCATGTCGAAGATCGAAGGCGGCGAACGCGGCAAGGCCATGGCGGCGCTGGCCGCCAACCCCAAGGACACCGCCGCCGACAAGCTGCTCTCCCAGGACCCCAGCCTGCACACCATGCTGCGCACCACCTGTGTGGCGACCATGCTTTCCGGGGGCCACGCCCAGAACGCCCTGCCCCAGCGCGCCAACGTCACCATCAACTGCCGCATCTTCCCCGGCGTCGCCCGCGAGGCGGTGCGCGACAAGCTGATCGAGGTGATCGCAGACCCGCAGGTGAAGGTCTCGCAGATCGCCAGCGGCCGCGAAGGCGAGGCGCCGGCCCCGCCACTGACGCCCAACGTCATGGGCCCGATCGAGAAGGTCTCCGCCGAGATGTGGCCCGGCGTGCCGGTGATCCCGATCCTCCAGGCCGGCGCCACGGACGGCAAGGCGCTCACCGCCGGCGGCATCCCGACCTACGGCGTCTCCGGCCTGTTCACGGGAGCCGACCTGGGCAACATCCACGGCCTCAACGAACACATGGGCGTCCAGGCGCTCTACGAGGGCCGCGAGTTCCTCTACCGCCTGGTCAAGGTCTACGCCGACCAGCCCTGATCTCCTCCGCTCACCCCGGCGAAAGCGGGACGAGCGGGGGCGACGCGGAACCCTCCCCTCGGCCTGCCCGTTGCCGAGGGGATCGCCGCCCGCGCCGTCGGGGCGTGCTGGCGCGGCGACGCCACAACATGCCCATGGACGCCCAACCCAACGCCTTCGATCCGCCGGCCGTCGCCGACGCCGATCAGCTCGCCATCGATACGCTCCGCACCCTGGCCATCGACGCGGTCGAGAAAGCCCAGTCCGGCCACGCCGGCGCGCCCATGGGCTTCGCGCCGGTCGCCTATGCGCTGTGGAGCCGGGTGCTGCGCTACGATCCGAAGGCGCCGCTGTGGCCCGACCGCGACCGCTTTGTGCTGTCCAACGGCCACGCGTCCATGCTGCTCTACGGCCTGCTGCATCTGGCCGGCGTCGTAGGTCTCGACAAGCGCGGCAAGCCTACCGGCAAACCCGCCGTCAGCCTCGACGACATCAAGGCCTTCCGCCAGCTGGGCAGCGCCTGTCCTGGCCACCCGGAGCACGGCCACACGACCGGCGTCGAGACCACCACGGGTCCCCTGGGTCAGGGCGTCGGCAACAGCGTCGGCATGGCCATGGCTGGCCGCTGGCTGGCCGCGCGCTTCAACCGCCCGGACCACGAGCTGTTCTGTCACCGGGTCTACGCCATCTGCAGCGACGGCGACCTGATGGAAGGCGTCAGCGGCGAGGCCGCCTCGCTCGCCGGCCACAACAAGCTCGCCAACCTCTGCTGGATCTACGACGACAACAACGTCAGCATCGAAGGCTCCACCAGCCTGGCCTTCACCGAGGACGTGGCCGAACGGTTCGCGGGCTATGGCTGGGCGGTGCAGCGGGTCGCTGACGCCAACGACACCCAGGCGCTGCTCCGCGCCCTCGAGGCCTTCGCCGAGACCGACGACAAGCCGACCCTGATCATCGTCAAGAGCGTCATCGGCTACGGCGCCCCGCACAAGGGCGGCACCTCGAAGGCCCACAGCGACCCGCTCGGCCCGGAGGAAGTCAAGGCCGCCAAGCGCGCCTATGGCTGGCCCGAGGACGCCCAATTCGAGGTCCCGCCGGCCGCGGTCGAGCGCTTCGCCGAGACCCTGGGCGTGCGCGGCGCCGCCGCCTCGGAAGCCTGGACCCGCCTGCGCCGGGCCTACGCCAAATCCTATCCGGAGCTGTCGGCCGAACTCGACGCGTTGCTGGCCGGCAAGGCGCCGCGCGACTGGGACCGCGAGATCCCCGTCTTCCCCGCCGACCCCAAGGGCATGGCCACCCGCGCCGCCTCCGGCAAGGTGCTGAACGCCATCGGCCCGCGCTGGTGCTGGCTGCTCGGCGGTTCGGCCGACCTCGCGCCCTCCACCAAGACCCTCCTGGAGTTCGACGACGCCGGCGCGTTCGGGCCCGGGACCTACGGCGGTCGCAACTTCCATTTCGGGGTGCGCGAGCACGCCATGGGGACCATCGTCAACGGCCTGACACTGTCTGGCCTGCGGGCCTACACCGGCACCTTCCTCGTCTTCAGCGACTATATGCGCCCGCCGATCCGGCTGGCGGCCCTGATGGGCGCGCCGGCGATCTTCGTCTTCAGCCACGACTCCATCGGCGTCGGCGAGGATGGGCCCACGCACCAGCCGGTCGAGCAGCTGGCCGCGCTGCGCGCCATCCCCGACCTGATGGTGCTGCGGCCCGCCGACGCCAACGAAACCGCCGAGGCCTGGCGGGTGATCCTGAGGCAACGCGACAAGCCCGCTTGCCTGATCCTCTCGCGCCAGGCCGCGCCCACCATCAACCGCACCGCCTATGCGCCCGCCGCCGGCGTGGCCAAGGGCGCCTATGCGCTCAGCCGCGGCGATCCGGCCAAGGCCGACGTGATCCTGATGGGCTCCGGGACCGAGGTCGGCCTCTGCCTCGCCGCCGCCGAGACCCTGGCGGACGAGGGCGTGCGCGCCCATGTGGTCTCCATGCCCTCCTGGGACCTCTTCGAGGCGCAGGACCAGGCCTATCGCGACCAGGTTCTGCCGCCGGGCCTCACCGCCCGTGTCGGCGTCGAGGCCGCCTCGCCCCTGGGCTGGGACCGTTATGTCGGCCCGACCGGCGAGGTGGTCGCCATGCACAGCTTCGGCGCCTCCGCGCCGGGCCCTGACGTCATGCGCCACTTCGGCATCACGCCGGAAGCCATCTGCGCCGCCGCGCGGCGGCAAGTGGGCCGCGCCAAGGGACAAGACCATTGAGAAGGGACGCTCGATGACCAAATCACCTCCGCTCAAGGCGCTCGCGAGCGCTGGCCAGGCGATCTGGCTGGACTATCTGCACCCCGAGCTGACGCACTCCGGCAAGCTCGCCAGGCTGATCGCCGAGGACCACCTCACAGGCCAGACCTCGAACCCGTCGATCTTCGAGAAGGCGATCGGCGACGGCCAGGTCTACGACCGCCGCATCGGCGACTTGGTGGCCGAGGGGCTGACCGATCCCGGCGAGATCTACGAGCGCCTGGCCGTCGCCGACATCCAGGCCGCCGCCGACGTCTTCCGCCCGACCTTCGATCGCCTGCGCGGCCGCGACGGCTACGTCAGCCTGGAGGTTTCGCCCAGGCTCGCGCACGACACCGCCGGCTCCATCGCCGAGGCGCGGCGGCTGTGGAAGGCGGTCGACCGGCCGAACCTGATGATCAAGATCCCCGGCACGCGCGAGGGCGCGCCGGCGATCCAGGCGCTGATCGCCGAGGGGATCAACGTCAACGTCACCCTGCTCTTCGGCATCGACGCCTACCTGGCCGTCGCCGAGGCCCATACGGCGGGCCTGGAAGCCCACAAGGCTGGCGGCGGCAATGTGGGCGCGGTGCACGGCGTTGCCTCCTTCTTCGTCAGCCGCATCGACACCGCCATCGACAAGCAGATCGACGAGAAGCTGAAGGACGCCGACCCGGCCACCGCCGAGCGCCTGAAGGCGGTGCGCGGCAAGGTCGCCATCGCCAACGCCAAGATGGCCTACCAGCACTACCTGCAGCTCGCCTCGACCGAGCGTTGGCGGGCGCTGGAGCATGCGGGCGCCGCGCCGCAGCGTCTGCTCTGGGCCTCCACCAGCACCAAGGATCCGGCCTATCCGGAGCTGCTCTACGCCGAGGCCCTGATCGGGCCGGAGACCGTCGACACCCTGCCGATGAAGACCCTGGAAGCCTTCCGCGAGCACGGCCAGGTCGCCCAGACCCTGGTCGATGACATCGCCGGCGCGCGCCGCGTGCTGTCCGAGGCCGAGGCGCTCGGCCTGGACCTCGACGCGGTCACCGACCGGCTGGTCGACGAAGGCGTCGAAGCCTTCGAGAAGTCCTTCGCCACCCTGCTCCAGGCCGTGGCGGACAAGCAGGCGCAAATCGGCAAGGATCAACCCCGGCGGGCCAGCGCCTGAGTCCCGACCGTCAGTCACGGAGCAACCACGAATGCAGGTCTGCATCATCGGCCTCGGCCGCATGGGCGGGAACATCGCGCGGCGGCTGATGGCGGCGGGCCATGAGTGCGTGGTCTACGACCGCGACGCCAAGGCGGTCGCCGAGGTGGTCAAGGACGGCGCCACGGGCCTCAAGAACCTCAGCGAGGTCGCCGGCGCCCTGAAGCCGCCCCGCGTCGCCTGGGTGATGCTGCCGGCCGGCAAGCCCACGGAGGAGACGGTGCAGGCCTTGGGCCAGGCCTTCGGCAAGGGCGACATCGTGGTCGACGGCGGCAACAGCTACTACCGCGACGACATCCGCCGGGCGAAGGCGCTCAGCGAACGCGGCGTGGGCTATGCCGACGTCGGGACGTCCGGCGGCGTCTGGGGCCTGGAGCGCGGCTACTGCATCATGGCCGGCGGGACGAAGGAAACCTTCGAGCGCATCGAACCGCTGCTGAAGACCCTGGCTCCTGGCAGCGGCGACATCCCGCGCACCAAGCGCGGCAAGGACGCCGACCCGCGCGCCGAGCAAGGCTACATCCACGCTGGCCCCGTCGGCGCCGGCCACTTCGTGAAGATGGTCCACAACGGCATCGAGTACGGCCTGATGCAGGCCTACGCCGAGGGCTTCGACATCCTCAAGAACCGCGCCCGCGAGGGCGTGCCCCAGGACGAGCGGTTCGACCTCAACCTCGCCGACATCGCCGAGGTCTGGCGGCGCGGCAGCGTGGTCTCCTCGTGGCTCCTCGATCTCACCGCCCAGGCGCTCGCGGGCGATCCCAAGCTGGAGGAATTCAAGGGCGCGGTCGCCGACAGCGGCGAGGGCCGCTGGACCCTGGAGGCCGCGATCGAGACCGCGACCCCCGCCAACGTCCTGGCCGCGGCCCTCTTCACCCGCTTCCGCTCGCGCGAGGAACACAGCTTCGCCGAACAGATCCTGTCGGCCATGCGCTTCGGCTTCGGCGGCCACGTCGAGGTGAAGAGCCAAGGGTGAGCCGAAGCGCGGCCTTGAGTTCGCCATGCGCCTGTGGCTTGGGAGACCCCGATGCCGCTTGAGCCGCCTTCCGCACGCCGCACCGACCTGGACTGGATCCGGGTCAGCGCCTTCGGCCTGCTGATCCTCTACCATGTGGGCCTGGTCTACAGCCCCTACGACTGGCACATCCGCTCCACCCACACCTTCGACTGGATGCGTGAGGTGCTGCTGGTCACCCAGCCCTGGCGGCTGACCCTGCTGTTCCTGGTCTCCGGCGCGGCGCTGAGCTTCGTCTCCTCCGGCAAGACCGCCGCCGCCGTACTGGGCAGCCGCGCCGCCCGCCTCGGCCCGCCGCTGCTGTTCGGGGTGATCTTCCTGGTGCCGGTTCAGGCCTGGATCGAGGCGCGCGACAAGGGCTCGTGGTCCGGCGGCCTCATGGGCTGGATGGCCCACGAATTCGCCCCGGCCGGCCTCGCCGACGGGGTGCCGGTGAACCACCTCTGGTTCGTGGTCTACATCTGCGCCTACACCGCCGCGGCCATCCCCCTGCTGGCCCTGCCGGCCTGGCGCGCCCGGCTCGCCGGGGCCCTGGAGCGAGCGCTGGGCGGCTGGCGGCTGCTGGTCCTGCCCGCAGCCTATCTGATCGCGGCCCGCTGCTGGCTCTACTACCAGCTCGGGATCACCAACGACCTCCTCCACGACGGCTACAACCACGCCCAGTCGTTCGCCGCCTTCCTGTTCGGCTTCCTCCTGGCCCGGCGCGACAGCGTCTGGCTGGGCTTCGAGCGGCTGCGCTGGGCCGGCCTCGCCATCGCCGCAATCGCCCTGCCGCTGGCCATGCTGCAGGCGGCCCATCCGGGCGGCGGCGCCTTCCACGAGATCCCGCGCAACAGCGTCTTCGCCCTCGACCAGTGGGCGGCGATCGTGGCGATCCTGGGCTTCGCGCGCCGCTGGCTCACCGGCCGCCAGACCCGCACCCTGCGCTACCTGAACGACGCAGTCTTCCCCTGCTACCTCGCCCACCAGACGGTGCTGGTGGTGGCGGTGTGGCTGATCCGCCCGGCGGGCCTGCCCGCGCCGGTGGAGTGGCTGAGCCTGGTGGCGGTGACCTTCGGCGTCAGCCTGGCGATCTACGAGATCGTCCGGCGCATCCCGTTCGCCCGCCCCTGGTGGGGCCTGAAGCCTATTCCGCAGCCGTCCCCAGCATGAGGTGCGCCGCGCCGCCCATCGCCTCGTCCCGCTCCGACAGCCAGGTGCGCAGGGCGCGCAGGAACGGCAGGGCCTCGCGGAACTCCTTGGGGGTGAAGCCGTCGCGCAGGCTCTCCATCTTGGGCCGCAGCGCGCCCATCGCCTGGCCATAGGCCGCCCGGCCGGCCGGCGTCAGCCAGATGCGCTTCTTGCGCCCGTCGGACTGGCAGTTCTCCACCTCCACCAGCTTGCGCGCGGCCAGCCGCTGAAGGGTGTTGGTGAGCCCGCTCTTGGTCATCTGCAGGGCCTTGGCGATCGTCACCGGCGTGACCCCATCTCCGCGACGGGTCAGCAGGTTCATCACCTCGAACTGCGGATAGGTCAGGCCGACCGGCAGCTTGCGGGTGATGGCGGTGCGCGCCAGGTGCTCGATGTAGCGGATCTCGTCGAAGACCTGGACGTCGGGATGGTCTTCCGGTTCGGCGGCCATGGCGGCCTCCTGCGGCAAGCTGAGAATTCCGTACAGACTACGTTATTCGCGTTCGAACGGCAAATTACAGCCAGTTCAGATTCGAACGACCTCAGCGCCCGGCCACGGCCTCCTGTAGCCCGCGGCGGGCCAGTTCGTCGGCGCGCTCGTTGTGCTCGTGGCCGGCATGGCCCTTGATCCAATGCCACTCCACCTGGTGACGCAGGCGCGCCGCGTCCAGGCGTTTCCACAGGTCGTCGTTCTTCACCGGCTTCTTGTCGGCGGTCTTCCAGCCGCGCGCCTTCCAGCCGTGGATCCACTCCTTGATCCCCTGCTGGACATATTTGCTGTCGGTGTGCAGCTCGACCCGGCACGGCCGCTTCAGCGCCTCCAGCGCCTGGATGGCCGCCATCAGCTCCATGCGGTTGTTGGTGGTCGCCAGTTCGCCGCCCCAGAGCTCCTTCTCGGCCTTGGAGCTGCCGGGGTCGCCCCAGTGCAGCACCGCGCCCCAGCCGCCCGGACCCGGATTGCCGGAGCAGGCGCCGTCGGTGTGGATCACCACCTGCGGCGTCACGCGGGAGCTCCGAACAACACCAGGTCCGGCGACGCGCGGTGCACCGCCAGCTTGCGCTCGTACTCCAGAGGGTCCTTGGGCTTCACCAGAGCGCCGGCCGGCGTGGCGCCCCAGTCGTGCAGCCGGGTGAGGAAGAAACGCATCGCCGCCCCGTGCGCCAGGACCGGAAGGGCAGATCGTTCGAGATCGGACAATTTCCGCCGGCTCTCATAGCCGGCCACCAGCGCCCGCGCCGAGGTGATATTGAAACTGCCGTCCGGTTCGAAGCACCAGGCGTTCAGCGCGATGGCGATGTCGTAGGCCAGCGCGTCGACACAGGCGAAGTAGAAGTCGATCGCCCCGGCGAACTTTCCCTTTGCGAAGAAGACGTTGTCCGGAAAGAAGTCGGCGTGGATCACCCCTTCCGGCAGGCCTTTCGGCCAGCGCGCGGCCAATAGTTCAAGATCGGACGATATCGTCGCCGCCAGCCCCGGCTTCAGCCCTTCGGCCGCATCCTTGAGCGGCGCGAACAACGGCGCCCAGGCCGCCTGCCCCAGGTCGTTGGCCCGGACCAGCGGGAAACCTTCCGCCGCCAGGTGCAGGTCCGCCAGCCCCGCGCCGGCCTCCCGGCAGTGCGCCACCGTAGGCCGGCGCACCGCCAGCCCCGACAGGAACGAGACGATGGCGCAGGGTTTGCCGCGGACCGTCTTCAGGATCCGGCCCTCGCGGTCGGCGATCGGCGTGGCGCTGGGGTAACCGCGCCCGGCGATCCAGCGCAGCAGCTCCAGGAAGAACGGCAGGTCGTCCGCCTTCACGCGGCGCTCATAGACCGTCAGAAAGTACCGGCCGGTCTCGGTCTCCAGCAGGAAGTTGGAGTTCTCCACCCCCTCGGCGACGCCCTTCAGGCTCAGCGCCTGGCCGAGGTCGTAGTCGGCCAGCAGCCCGGAGAGCTCTTCGTCGGTGATGTCCGTGTAGACCGCCATGGCTGCGGCATGGGCGAGGTCGCGGAGGCGGTCAAGGCTGAAGAGCCAATCCCAATTCAACCCTCCTCCCCTTGTGGGAGGAGGTGGCCTGCGGAGCAGGTCGGAGGTGGGGTCTCGCGGATTCTCAGCTGTGACGGAGGCTTCCTTCCGCGCCGAGACGCTGATGCGACCCCACCTCCGTCAGCCTCAGGCTGACACCTCCTCCCACAAGGGGAGGAGGACGCCCGGCGGCGGTCCAACTAACTGACGAGCACCCGCGGCAGCTTGAACGTCACGCTCTCGCGCGCCGCGTCGATCTCCTCGACCGTCACGGCGAAGGCCGCCGACAGCTTGTCGATCACCCCCTGGACCAGCACCTCCGGCGCGCTGGCCCCGGCGGTGACGCCGATCACGCCCGCGCCCTTCAGCCACGAGAGATCCAGCCCTTCGGCGTCGTCGATCAGATAAGCCCGCGCCCCCGCGCGCCGGCCCACCTCGGCCAGGCGCACCGAATTCGACGAATTGGCGCTGCCCAGCACCAGCAGCACCTCGCTGCGGGCCGCGATCGCCTTCACCGCCTCCTGGCGGTTGGTGGTGGCGTAGCAGATGTCTTCCTTGTGCGGCGCGGCGATCCCGGGGAACCGCGCCCGCAGCGCCGCCACGATGTCGGCCGTGTCGTCCACCGACAGCGTCGTCTGGGTGACGAAGGCGACGTTGGCCGGATCGACGGGCTGGAAGGTCTCGGCGTCCGCCACCGTCTCGATCAGCCGCACCGCGCCCTGCGGCAACTGGCCCATGGTGCCCACCACCTCCGGATGGCCGGCGTGGCCGATCAGCACGATCTCGCGCCCGGCCTCGTGGTGGCGGCCGGCCTCCACATGCACCTTCGACACCAACGGGCAGGTGGCGTCGAGGTAGAGCATCTGGCGCGCCCGCGCCTCGGCCGGCACGGATTTCGGCACCCCGTGGGCGCTGAACACCACCGGCCGGTCCGGCGGGCATTCCTCCAGCTCCTCCACGAACACCGCGCCCAGCGCCTTCAGCCGCTCCACCACATGGCGGTTGTGGACGATCTCGTGGCGCACATAGACCGGCGCCCCGTACTTGCCGATCGCCCGCTCCACGATCTGGATCGCCCGGTCCACCCCGGCGCAGAAGCCGCGCGGACTGGCCAGCAGGACGGTAAGCGGCGGGCGGGTGGCGGTCTGCGTCATCGCGCGCAAGGTAAGGGTCCCAGGCCGCGACCGCCAGCGCCGGCGGTGACGGCGGCTGCGCCATGAAATCGGCGCGGCCGCCAGCCGCGTTGCCGCCACACTCCTGTGGCTGTAGTTAGGGGCCGAAATCGGCGCCCTCGCGCCCAGCCACGAAAGTCACGGACGCCCGCTATGCGCCGCCTCGCCCTGCTCACCCTCGCCTCGACCGTGCTGGTCGTCGCCCCCTTCGCGGCCCACGCCCAGTATGGCGGCGGCGGTGGCGGCGGCGGCCAAGGCCCCTCCAAGCAGCAGCAGGAAGAGGACGAAAAGAAGAAGAAGCGCGACAAGGAGTGGGGCGACTCGAAGGCTCCGCTGCCGGCCATGCGCAACGCCGGTCCCTGCCCCTTCGTGAAGACGCTCTACGACGCGGCCCGCTATGTGGAGTTCAAGGACGCCCGCGAAGCCTCGGCCAACGTCGCCTATTCGGGCGAGATCCAGGGGATCTCCTCGGGCTGCCAGTACAAGGACGACGAGCCGATCAAGGTGATGATGGACATCCTGTTCGAGCTGGGCAAAGGCCCGCAGGCGAATGGCGACTCCAAGACCTACCACTACTGGGTGGCCGTCACCGACCGGAACCGCGAGGTGATCGCCAAGCAGGACTTCGACCTGCCGGTCCAGTTCAAGGGCAAGGACCGCGCCTACGTCACCGACACCATCGCCAACATCGTCATCCCGCGCGGCACCCAGACCACCTCGGGCGCCAACTTCGAGGTGCTGATCGGCTTCGACGTCACCCCGCAGATGGCCGCCTTCAACCGCCTGGGTAAGCGCTTCCGCGTGAACGCCGGCGCGACCGCGGTGGCTTCGGCCGGGAAGAACCTGCCCACCCCGCAGCAATGACCGACCTGAAAGGGGTTCTCAGCGAAGCGGTCGGCGCCGCCTTCGCGGGCCTCGGCTTGCCGACCGACCTGGGCCGGGTGACCGCCTCCAACCGCCCCGACCTCGCCGACTTCCAGTCGAACGGCGCCCTGGCCGCCGCCAAGCGCGTGGGCCGCAATCCGCGCGAGCTGGCGGCCGAGGTGGCCGAACGGCTGGCCGCCGACCCGCGCCTGGCGTCGGTGGAGATCGCCGGCCCCGGCTTCATCAACCTCAAGCTCACCGACGGCGCCCTCGCCGCGCGCGCCCAGGCGATCGCTGACGATCCGCGCAGCGGCGCCGCGACCGTCAGCCAGCCGCGCCGGGTGCTGGTCGACTACGGCGGCCCCAATGTCGCCAAGCCGATGCACGTGGGCCACCTGCGCGCCTCAATCATCGGCGAATCGATCAAGCGCCTCTACCGCTTCCGCGGCGACGAGGTGCTGGGCGACGCCCACTTCGGCGACTGGGGCTACCAGATGGGCCTCCTGATCGGCGCCGTCACCGACGAGAACCCGAAGATCGCGGAGATCGTCGAGGCGCTGAACGCCGGCGGCTCCGCCGACACCGCGCCCTTCGAGGCGGTCACCCTGGCCGACCTCGATCGGCTCTATCCGGAGGCCGCCGCCAAGGGGAAGGCCGACACCGCCTACCGCGACCGGGCGCGCAAGATCACCGCCGGCCTGCAGGATCGCCAGCCCGGCTACTTCCAGCTCTGGCAGCGATTCCGCGACGTGACCCAGGTGGCCCTGGAACGCGACTTCCACGCCCTGGGCGTCGACTTCGACCTCTGGAAGGGCGAGAGCGACGTCGAGGACCTGATCGATCCCATGGTCGACGAGCTGGCGGCCAAGGGCCTGCTGGAGGACGACCAGGGCGCCCGCATCGTCCGCGTGGCCCGGGACGGCGACAAGCGCGAGCTGCCGCCCCTGCTGGTGGTCTCGTCCGAGGGGTCGGCCATGTACGGCACCACCGACCTCGCCACCATCCTCGACCGGAAAAACAGTTTCGATCCGCAGCTGGTCATCTACTGCGTCGACCAGCGCCAGGCCGACCACTTCGAGGTCGTGTTCCGCGCCGCGGTCCTGGCCGGCTACGCCGCCGAGGGCCAACTGAACCACGTGGGCTTCGGCACCATGAACGGGACCGACGGCAAGCCCTTCAAGACCCGCGAGGGCGGCGTCCTGAAGCTCGCCGACATGATCGAGATGACCCGCGAGAAGGCCCGCGAACGGCTGCACGAGGCGGGCCTCGGCGAGGATCTGCCCGCCGACGAGTTCGAGGAGATCGCCGGCAAGGTGGCCGTCGCGGCGTTGAAGTTCGCCGACCTGCAGAACTTCCGCGGCACCTCCTACGTCTTCGACCTCGACCGCTTCACCAGCTTCGAGGGCAAGACCGGGCCCTATCTGCTCTACCAGGCGGTGCGGGTGAAATCCCTGCTGCGCCGCGCCGAAACCGAGGGCGTGAAACCCGGCCCCATCGCCATCGCCGAGCCGGCCGAACGCGAGCTTGCCCTGACGCTGGACGCCTTCGAGACCGCGCTGTCGGAGGCCTACGACCGCTACGCGCCCAACGCGGTGGCCGAGCACGCCTATCGGCTCAGCCAGGCCTTCTCGAAGTTCTACGCCGCCTGCCCGATCCTGCAGGCCGAGCCGGCCGTGCGTGCCTCGCGCCTGGCGCTCGCGGGCGCGACCCTGGCCCAGCTCCAGACCGCCCTCGACCTCCTCGGCATCGCCACCCCCGATCGGATGTAGGCTCGGCCGGCGCCTGGACGCCCGTCGCGATCCGCGCGCAAGCTCGGCGCATGATCAAGCTCACCTTCTGCCTCACGCGCCTGCCGCACCTCAGCCGCGAGGCCTTCCAGCGCTACTGGATAGAGACCCACGGGCCGCTGGTGGCCTCCGTCGCCGACACGCTGCTGATCCGCCGCTATGTGCAGCTGCACAGCCTGCCGGAGGCCGCCAACGCGACCATCCGCGCCAGCCGCGACGCACCGCCCGAGTACGACGGCGTCGCGGAACTCTGGTTCGACAGCCTGGAGGCGATCGCCGCCAATGGCCAAAGGGCGGAGGCACAGGCCGCCGCCGCGCTCCTCCTGCAAGACGAGCGCCGCTTCATCGACCTGCCGAAAAGCCCGCTGTGGTGGGGCGAGGAAAGGACGATCGTCGGGTGAGCGCCGTCACCCCCCGGCGCGCTTGCTGACCAGCTCCGACGGCGGGAACTCCTCGCGCCGGTGACCGGTGTCGATCCGCGGCTCGGCGTCGGGGGAATCGGATGCGTTCATGGCGGTCTCCTCCCGGACTCAGCGGGCGGGCGCCGCCGCGGTTCCGCCGCGAAGCCTCGCGACGCAGGCGAGCCGCTCGCGCCCGCCGCGAGGCCCTCGCAGCCAGGGTGAAAGCGATTGCGGCCGCGCCGCGCCTCGACAATCTGGCGCCCACACCGGCGTGTTGTGGGGCCGCCGAACAGAGAGCCAGTTCTCGATGCGACTCCGATCCGCGCTCCTGGCGGCCGCCGCGGCGACCGCCATGGCGACATGCGCCCACGCCACCACCCTCACCTTCGACGACGTCACGCCCTTCACCGCCATCGCCAACGGCTATGGCGGCCTGGACTGGTCGAACTTCTATGTCGAGGACGCCCCCGACGAAGGCCCCGGCACCGGCTATGTGAACGGCGTCCAGAGCGGCGCCAACATGACCTTCAACCGCTTCGCCGCCGACGCGGCGATCACCGATCCGAACGGGACCTTCACCTTCAACGACGCCTATTTCGCCGGCGCGGTGAACGATGGTGTCAGCCTCACCATCACCGGCAAGGACCAGGGCGTGACCCTGTTCACCCAGACGATCACGATCGACACCACCGCCGCGACCCATTTCGTCGCCAACTGGACGGGCGTCGACGAGCTCGACTTCCACTCGGCCGGCGGGACTCTGCATCCCGGCGTCAGCGGCAACGGGGCCGAGTTCGCCATGGACAACTTCACCTTCAACGCCGCCGCCACGCTCAATCCGCCCGGCGACTTCGCGCCGCCCGGCGTGCCGGAGCCGGCGTCCTGGGCCCTGATGATCGCGGGCTTCGGCCTGGCCGGCGCGACGCTCCGCAGGCGGCGGATGCTGGCCGCCTAGGCGGTCATGAAGCCCAAATTCTGCACCGGGAAGTTGGCCAGCCTGGGGAAGATCGTGGCCATCTGGGCGGGCGTCACGCCCATCCAGGTCGCCATGGTCGCCAGATAGGTCTCGACCGACGTGGTCGGGATCAG
>JAFEDM010000209.1 GCA_018241625.1 Pseudomonadota bacterium
GAAGCTTCTCGTCACGATCATCCTGTTCGGGCCTCTGCTGGGCGCGATCACGGCGGGCCTGTTCGGCCGCCGGATCGGCAACGTGGCCTCGCAGACGGTCACCACAGGCTTCCTGTTCCTGTCGGCCGCCCTGTCGTGGGTGGTGTTCAGCCAGTGGACCTGGGGCCACCTGGAGCCCTTCACCAACACCTACGCCCCGTTCATCCACGTGGGCAATTTCATCTCCAACTGGTCGTTCCGCCTGGACGGCCTGTCGGCGGTGATGCTGGTGGTGGTGACCTCGGTCTCTAGCCTCGTGCACCTCTACAGCTGGGGCTACATGGCGGATGATCCGTCCAAGCCGCGGTTCTTCGCCTACCTGTCGCTGTTCACCTTCGCCATGCTGAGCCTGATCAGCGCGGCCGACTTCATGCAGCTGTTCTTCGGCTGGGAAGGCGTGGGCCTAGCGAGCTATCTGCTGATCGGCTTCTGGTATCACAAGCCCACCGCCAACGCGGCGGCGATCAAGGCCTTTGTGGTCAACCGGGTCGGCGACTTCGGCTTTGCGCTCGGCATCATCACCGTCTTCTGGTCAATGGGCTCCATCCAGTTCGCTGAGATCTTTCCGCAGGTGGCCGGCCACGCCGACAAGACCTGGCTGTTCGCCGGCCAGAACTTCCGCCTGATGGATCTCGCCTGCGCCCTGCTGTTCGTGGGCGCCATGGGCAAGTCGGCGCAGTTCTTCCTGCACACCTGGCTGCCGGACGCCATGGAAGGCCCCACCCCGGTGTCGGCCCTGATCCACGCCGCGACCATGGTGACGGCCGGCGTCTACATGGTCTGCCTGTTGTCGCCGATGTTCGAGTACGCCCCGGTCGCCAAGCACATCGTGGTGGTGATCGGCGCTGTCACGGCGCTGTTCGCCGCCACCGTCGGCCTGGTGCAGAACGACATCAAGCGGGTGATCGCCTATTCGACCTGCTCGCAGCTCGGCTACATGTTCATGGCCGCAGGCGTCGGCGCCTACCAGGCGTCCATGTTCCACCTGTTTACGCACGCCTTCTTCAAGGCCCTGCTGTTCCTGGGCGCCGGCTCGGTGATCCACGGCATGGTCCACGAGCAGGACATGCGCCGCTACGGCGGCCTGGCGAAATACCTGCCGATCACCTGCGCGGTCATGGTCATCGGCACCATCGCCATCACCGGCCTAGGCATCCCCGGTGTCGGCGGCTTCGCCGGCTTCTATTCGAAGGACTCGATCATCCAGTCGGCCTATGCGGCGGGCCATGCGGGCGATCCCGTCGGCTACTTCGCCTTTGTCATGGGCGTGTTCGTGGCCGGCCTGACCGCCTTCTACTCGTGGCGGCTGGCGTTCTTCACCTTCAACGGCCATCCCCGCTGGACGAGCGAGGACCTAGAGCATCACTGGCACAATCGCGATCACGCGCATGACGACGCGCACGCCCACGCCGGTCACGTCCAGGACGAGACCCATTCCGAGCCGGACCACGGCGAGCATGTGCATCTGCCCCACGAGAGCCCCTGGACCATGCGTCTGCCGCTGATCCTGCTTTCGGTCGGCGCGGTCGCCGCCGGCTTCCTGTTCGCCGGCAAGTTCATCGGCGAGCAGCATGTCGAATTCTGGAAGGGCGCGATCTTCGTGGCCGCCAGCAAGCACGTCCTGGCCGAGGTCGAGGCGCCCTGGTGGCTGGCGCAGTCGCCGCTGATCGTTTCGATCGCCGGCCTGCTGTTCGCCGCCTGGATGTACATCCTGAAGGAAGGCATCGGCGCGAAGTGGGCGGCCAACAAGGGGCCCGTCTACCTGTTCCTCTACAACAAGTGGTTCTTCGACGAGCTCTACGACTGGACTTTCGTGCGGGCGGCAAAGTTCCTCGGCGACCTGTTCTGGAAGGGCGGCGACCAGAAGATCATCGACGGCCTGGGGCCGGATGGGGTCTCGGCGGTCTCCATGCAGGTGGGCAAGGGGACCGGCAAGCTGCAGACCGGCTTCCTCTACCACTACGCCTTCGTGATGCTGCTGGGCGTCGCGGGCATCCTGACCTACGCCCTCTGGGCCTGGAACGCCTAGGGAGCGACGGACCATGCCCATTCTCTCCCTCATCACCTACGCCCCGCTGATCGGGGTCGCGGCGATCCTGGCGCTGCGGTTCTTCGGCAAGGCTGAGGATCCGGGCACGATCCGCGCGTCCAAGTGGATCGCCCTGGTCACCACGCTCGCGACGCTGGCGCTGTCGGTGCTGCTGGTCGTCCAGTTCAACCCGAACGAGACCGGCTTCCAGTTCGTCGAAGAGGTCCCGTGGTTCGGCGACTTCAACTACCGCATGGGCGTGGACGGGATCTCCGTGCTCTTCGTGCTGCTGACCGCCTTCCTGATGCCGCTCTGCATCGCGGCGTCGTGGGAATCGATCACCAAGCGGGTGCTGGAGTACCTGATCGCCTTCCTGATCCTCGAGAGCCTGGTGATCGGGGTGTTCTGCGCCCTCGACATCATCCTGTTCTACATCTTCTTCGAATTCGGCCTGATCCCGATGTTCCTGATCATCGGCATCTGGGGCGGCCAGCGGCGCGTCTACGCGGCCTTCAAGTTCTTCCTCTACACCCTGCTGGGTTCGGTCCTGATGCTGGCCGCGATCCTGACCATGATCGGGATCAGCCACACGAGCTCCATCCCGGAGCTGATGCACTACCACTTCAGCGCCGGCCTCCAGACCTGGCTGTGGCTCGCCTTCTTCGCTTCCTTCGCGGTCAAGATGCCGATGTGGCCGGTCCACACCTGGCTGCCCGACGCCCACGTGGAGGCGCCGACCGCGGGCTCGGTGATCCTGGCCGGCATCCTGTTGAAGCTCGGCGGCTACGGCTTCATGCGCTTCAGCCTGCCGATGTTCCCGCAGGCCTCGCAGCTGTTCACGCCGCTGGTCTTCGCGCTCAGCGTGATCGCGATCGTCTACACCTCGCTGGTCGCCTTCCGACAGGTCGATATCAAGAAGCTGATCGCCTATTCGTCGGTCGCCCACATGGGCTTCGTGACCATGGGCATCTTCTCCGGCACCGCCACGGGCGAGCAGGGCGCGCTCTTCCAGATGCTGAGTCACGGGGTGATCTCCGGCGCGCTCTTCCTCTGCGTCGGCGTCGTCTATGACCGGATGCACACCCGTGAGATCGCCTTCTACGGCGGGCTGGTGAACCGCATGCCCTGGTACGCGGCTACCTTCATGCTCTTCACCATGGGCAATGTCGGCCTACCGGGGACCTCGGGCTTCGTGGGCGAGATCCTGACCATGACCGGGACCTACCATATCTCGACGTGGACGGCGCTGGTCGCCGCCACCGGGGTGATCTTCTCGGCCATGTATGCGCTGACGCTCTATCGGCGCGTGGTGTTCGGCACGATCACCAATCCGAAGCTCGAGGGCATCACCGATCTCGACTGGCGCGAAGTGGCGATCTTCGCCCCGCTGATCGCCTCCACCCTGGTGCTGGGCGTCCAGCCCGGGGCCATCTTCAACCTGACCCAGGCCTCCGTCGACCATCTCGTTGCGGCCTACCAAGCGGCCATCGGAGGCTGATGCAGATGGGGTTCTCCGCCGATCTCGGCCTTGCCGCGCCGGAGCTGGTGCTGGCCATCGGGGCCATGGCGCTGCTCATCCTGGGCGCCTTCCTGCCCAAGGCCAGCCAGGTCGTGGGCTGGGGTGGCGTGCTGGTCCTGGCCGCCGCCGCCTTCGAGGCCGCCACCGGCCCGTTCGGCAAGGCCTTCGCCGGCGGCCTGATCGCCGACCAGGCCTCCGCCTTCGCCCAGGTGGCGATCTTCGCCTCCAGCGCGGTGACGATCCCGCTGGGCCAGAACTGGTTCAAACGTCAGGGCGTCGACAACTTCGAATTCCCGGTGCTGGTCGTCCTGGCGGCGCTCGGCATGGGCATGATGGTGTCGGCCGGCGACCTGATCTCGCTCTACGTCGGGGTCGAGCTGCACAGCCTGGCGCTCTACGTGCTGGCGGCCATGCATCGCGACAACGCCAAGGCGTCGGAGGCGGGCCTGAAGTACTTCGTGCTGGGCGCGCTCTCGTCGGGCCTGCTGCTCTATGGCGCGAGTCTGGTCTACGGCTTCGCCGGCTCCACGGTGTTCAGCGACATTGCGCTGGCGGTCCACGGCGGCGCCTCGACCGGGGTGCTGTTCGGCCTGGTGTTCCTGATCTGCGGTCTGGGCTTCAAGGTTTCCGCCGCGCCGTTCCACATGTGGACGCCGGACGTCTATGAGGGCGCGCCGACCCCGGTCGTGGCCTTCTTCGCCGCCGCGCCGAAGCTGGCCGCCATGGTGCTGTTCGCCCGCCTGCTGGCCCAGGGCTTCGGCGGGGCCATCGCCCAGTGGCAGCAGGTGCTGGTGGCGCTGGGCCTGATCTCGGTCGGCGTCGGCGCCTTCGCGGGCCTGGCGCAGAAGAACCTGAAGCGCCTGTGGGCCTATTCCTCCATCGCCAACGTCGGGTACGCGATCATCGGCCTGTCGTCCGGCAGCGCCGAGGGCGTGCGCTCCATGCTGCTGTTCATGGTGCTCTACATGATCGACGTGACCGGCTTCTTCGCCTGCCTGACGGCGCTCACGCGCAAGGGCCGGGCGATGGAGACGTTCGACGACATGGCGGGCCTGTTCAAGGAACAGCCGGGCATCGCGCTGGCCATGACCGCGTTCTCGCTCTCGGCGCTGGGCCTGCCGCCGTTCTCCGGCTTCTGGGCCAAGGTGTTCGTCTTCAAGGCGGCGCTGGAAGCCGGCGTGTTGGACGAGGTGGCCGCGGTCGTGGGCCTGATCGGCTCGGTCGTGGCGGCCTTCTACTATCTGCGCCTGATCAAGGTGATGTGGTTCGACACCGCCTCCGGCCCGACCGACGCCCCGCCGATCGAGGCGCGGGTGATCGCCATGGCCGGGGCGCTGTTCACGATCCCGGTCGTCTGGATCGCGCTGAAGTGGCTCTACCCCGCGGCCGACGCCGCCGCCCGCGCCTTCGGCCTCGCCTAGGTTGACCGATCACCCGCCGGTCGAGATCTACGACGAACTCGACTCCACCAACGCCGAGGCGCGGCGGCGCGCCGAGGCGGGCGAGGGCGGCCCCGTTTGGATCACGGCCGGGCGCCAGACCGCGGGCCGCGGCCGTCGCGGCCGGGCCTGGTCGACCGAGACCGGCAACCTCGCCGCGACCCTGCTGACGACCACCGATGTCTCCGCCGCGGAGGCCGCCCAGCTGTCCTTCGTGGCCGCGCTCGCCGCCTGCGACCTGGCCGACGCCTGCCTGGGCGAGGGCGCGGCGCGGCTGAAGTGGCCCAACGACGTGCTGGTGTTCGGCCGCAAGGCCATGGGCATCCTGGTGGAGAGCGGTTCGCGCCCCGACGGGCGGCTGTGGCTGGCCGTGGGCATTGGGGTGAACCTGGCGCATGCGCCCACCGACATCGAGCGGCCGGCCACCAGCTTCGCCGAGCATATGGCCGGTCCGCCGCCGAAGCCTGCCGACGCCGTCGAGATCCTGGCGACGCGCTTCGAGGCCTGGCGCAAGCTGTGGGCCACCCAGGGCTTCACGCCGATCGCCCGGGGCTGGACCGCGCGCGCGGTCGGCCTGGGACAGCCTTGCGAGGCGCGCCTGCCCAACCGCACCCTTACGGGGGTCGCGGAGGGCATGGATCCGGATGGCGCCCTGCGGCTTCGGCTGGACGACGGCGGCCTGGAGCGGATAACGGCAGGCGACGTCTTTTTCGGCGCGGGAGCCTAGGCGATGCTGCTGGCCATCGAGCAGGGCAATACCAACACCCTCTTCGCCGTCCATGACGGCCATGACTGGATCGCCCAGTGGCGCTCGGCCACCCATTCCACCCGCACCGCCGATGAATACGCCGTCTGGCTCTCGCAGCTCCTGAACATGTCCGGGCTGCAGTTCGGAGTGTTCGACGGCTGTATCATTTCCAGCGTGGTGCCGCAGTCGATCTTCAACCTGCGCAACCTGTCGCGCCGCTATCTCAA
>JAFEDM010000020.1 GCA_018241625.1 Pseudomonadota bacterium
CCGACGCTCACGCCGCCAGCGCCTAGATCGGTGCGGGCCCCGTGGCGCCAAACCTCCGCTGGCGGGTTTAGGAGCTGATGCCGACCGCCGCGAACGCTACCCCCGCGCAGATCGCGCGGGAGGACACCGACGCTCACGCCGCCAGCGCGACGCCCGACGGCCTGCCGGTTCCGCGCCGCTACTGGTCGGTGGCGGCGATCTGGCTGGCCATGACCATGTCGGTGCTGGACGGGGCGATCGCCAACGTCGCCCTGCCGACCATCGCCCATGAGCTGAACGCCACCGCCGCTTCGTCGATCTGGATCGTCAACGCCTACCAACTGGCGATCACCGTCACCCTGCTGCCGCTGGCGGCGCTTGGCGACCGGCTGGGCTATCGCCGCGTCTATATGGCGGGCCTGCTGGTCTTCACCCTGGGCTCGCTGGGCTGCGCCCTGTCGCACAGCCTGGCCTCGCTCACCGCCGCGCGCGTGCTGCAGGGCCTGGGCGCGGGCGGGATCATGAGCATCAACGCCGCCTTGGTGCGCTTCACCTATCCGAAGAAGTTCCTGGGTCGCGGCATCGGCCTCAACGCCCTGGTGATCTCGATCTCCGCGGCGCTGGGGCCGACCATCGCCGCGGCCATCCTGGCGCGGGCGTCCTGGGAGTGGCTGTTCGCGATCAATGTGCCGATCGGGGTGTTGGCCCTGGCGATCGCCGCGCGCGCCCTGCCAACGACGGTGGGCTCGGACCGACGCTTCGACTGGCTGTCGGCCCTGCTGAACGCGGTGACCTTCGGCTTCCTGATCACCGGCGCCGAGAGCATGGCGCGCGAGGGCCTGGCGTCGGGCGCCTGGAAGCTCGCCATCGGCCTGGCCGCCGGCGCCGTCCTGGCCCGACGCGAGCTGCGGATGGAGGCGCCGCTGGTGCCCTTCGACCTGCTGAAGTTGCCGATCTTCGGCCTGTCGATCCTGACCTCGATCATCTCCTTCGCCGCCCAGATGCTGGCCTATGTGGGCCTGCCCTTCTACTTCCAGACCGAGCTCGGCCGCTCGGCCGTGGTGACCGGCCTGCTGATGACGCCCTGGCCGATCGCGGTGGGGATTTCCGCGCCGCTGGCCGGCCGCCTGGCCGACCGGCATCGCGCCGGGACCCTGGGCGGCATCGGACTTTCGGTCTTCGCCGCCGGCCTATTCGCCCTTTCGCTGCTGAGGCCCGGGGTCTCCAACCTCGACATCGCCTGGCGCATGGCGCTCTGCGGCCTGGGCTTCGGCTTCTTCCAGGCGCCCAACAACCGGGCGATGGTCACGGCGGCGCCCATGCACCGGTCCGGCGCCGCGGGCGGGGCGCTGGCGACCGCGCGGCTGCTGGGTCAGACCTCCGGCGCAGTGACCACGGCGGTCTTCTTCCATCTGGCCGGCACCAAGGCGGCGCCCGCCGCCCTGGCCGCCGCCGGCGGCCTGGCGGTCTTCGCCGTGCTGGCCAGCCTGTCCCGCCTGAAGCTCGCGCCGCGGCCGCGGCCGGAGCCGCTGGACCGCGCGGTGAACACGGCCTCCGGGCCGACGCCCTAGCGGGTCAGCCCACCATCCGGCCGTGGCCTTCCCAATAGGGTTTGCGCAGCTCGCGCCGCAGCACCTTGCCCGAGGCGTTGCGCGGCAGGACGTCGATGAAATCCACCGACTTGGGCGCCTTGTACGCGGCGATCCGCTCGCGCGCCCAGGCGATCACGCTCGCCGGGTCGCAGTCGCAGTCGGGGCTCTTCACCACGATGGCCTTGACCGCCTCGCCCCACTTGGCGTCCGGCGCGCCGATCACCGCCACGTCCGCCACGCCCGGGCAGCCCATGATCGCGTTCTCGACCTCGGCCGGATAGACGTTCTCGCCACCCGAGACGATCATGTCCTTCACCCGGTCATGGATGAAGATGTAGCCGGCCGCGTCGCGGTAGCCGGCGTCGCCGGTCTTCAGCCAGCGGTCGGGGCTCACCGTGTCGGCGGTGGCCTCCGGCCGGTTCCAGTAGCCGGCCATGACCATGCCGCCCCAGATGGCGATCTCGCCGATCTCGCCGACCTCGGCCTCGCGGCCGTCATCCGTCAGCACACGGACGGCCATGTCCGGCCAGGCCTTGCCGCAGGAGCGCAGCAGTTCGGGCACATGCTCGGTCGGGGTCAGGAAGGTGCCGGCGCCGGTGCTTTCGGTCATGCCGTAGAACTGGATGAAGCCGCAGCCGAACCGCGCCGTCGCCTTGGCCAACACCGCTTCGCCGATCGGCGAGGCGCCGTAGGCGACGCTCTTCAGGCTGGAGAGGTCAGCGCCTTCGATCTCCGGCGCCTGCAGGCACATGTTGATCATCGCCGGCACCAGGAAGATGTGCGCCACACGCTCGGCCTCGACCAGGTTCAGCACGGCCCCCGGGCTGAACTCCGGCAACAGGATCACGCGGCCGCCGGCCGCCAGGCCGGAGAAGCTGATGTTGGTCCCGGCCACATGGAACAGCGGCATGACGATCGCCACGGTGTCGTCCGGCCCGTAGTCGAAGCCCTCGACCTTGGTGCGCAGGTCGAGGAAGGCCTGGTAGTTGGCGTTGTTCAGCCGCACGCCCTTGGGCAGGCCGGTCGTGCCGGAGGTGTAGAGCTGCAGGATGTCGTCGTCGGCCTGCTGGTCCAGCTCGGGCGCGGGCGCAGCGGCGTCGCGCAGGGCCTCGTAGCGTTCCAGGCCGCCGAGATCGGCGCCGGCCTCCGCGCCGACCACGATCAGCCGGATCGGCCGCTCCACCTGGGCCACGACGGCCCGCGCGGTGTCCAGCAGCCCGGCGGTGACGAAGAACAGGTCGGCCCCGCTGTCGCCCAGGATGAAGGCGATCTCCGGCACGGCCAGGCGGGTGTTGATCGGCGCCAGGCACGCGCGTACGCGCGCGGCCCCGAAGAAGACCTCGAAGAAGGCTTCGTGGCTGCGGCCGAGCCAGGCGACCCGGTCGCCCGGTTTGACCCCGGCCTGGGCCAGCAGGCCGGCGGCCTGGTCCGCGCGGCGGTCCAGATCGGCATAGGTCAGCCGTCGCCCTTCGCATTCGATGGCGACATGGTCGCCGCGTCGGGCGGCGTGGGTGCGTGGCACGTCGGAGAGGATGCGGAATTCGTTGGCCATGGCGAATTGCTAGACCAAGCGTCGCCACGCGCCAACGGTGTCGGCTCTCAGCGCAGTTTCAGCCGCACGAAGGCCATGGCGCCGTGGGGGTCGGTGCTGCCGTAGGCCGCCTTCAGCGCGCCGGGCACGAAGTCCAGGGCGTAGAGCCCGCCCAGCCCGAAGGTCAGGTGCTCGCCCACCGGCCAGTCGCGGACGGCGCCGAGGCTGACCTTGCCGACGGTGAAGGCGGGGCCGGGGCCGGTCAGGCCCGGGATCAGCTCGTCGTTCTCCACCCGCTCGGCGCGGCCGAAGATGGTCCAGGCGCGGTTCGGCTTGACCGCGCTTTCCAGCACCCAGGCGTCCAGGTCCACACCCTCGCTGGAACGGCGTCCCCAGGCGGCGGTGGTCGACCACCAGCCGTGATCGCCGAAGTCGGTGGTGTAGATGGCGCTGGCGGAGACCTTGTGCTGATCGACGCCGGGCTCCAGCTGCTCGGGGCTGATCTCGTCGGCCCAGGAGGCCTGCAGCGCCCAGTTGCGGGTCGGGTTCCAGGACAGGCGCACGGCCGTGGAGTCCAGCGCGCCGGTCTCGATGTCCCAGCGATGCTGGTCGGGTTCGCGGCCGTTGTAGGCGCTGGCCTCCAGCTTCCAGTCGCCGGCCACCATGCCGCCGGTCACCACGCCGAAGCTGATGTGGGTGGAATCCAGCCAGTGGTGGCTGATCGGCGCCTCCGGACTGTCCATCACCGACAGCCGGTGCATGAAGGCCGGCGGTCCGAACGCCGGCTCGCCCGGCAGACCGGCGTAGACGAAGACGCTGGCGCGATTGGAGAGCTTCCAGGCGTAGGAGGCCGAGAGCTCCATGAAGAAGTCGTGGGGATGCTGGCGGTCGACGAGCGGGGTCCTGCCGTTGGCCGTTTCACCGGTGGCCAGCAGCAGGGGGTAACCGGACGGGCCCATCAGCGGATCGGGGCTGAGCATGGCGCGCAGCTGCAGCTCGCCGTCGCCCAGGGGCCTCTGGGCCATGGCCATCAGCATGCCGGAAGCGAAGCCCTTTTCGTCGCCGCGGGGGCCGGACTGGCTGTCCCAGACGCCGTTCAGCACGCCGTGGAACATCACCAGCCAGTCGCCTTCGCGGACATGGATCGCCTCGTGCGGCGAAGCGTCGGGCTGCCACGAGGTGCCGGAGGCCTCGCGTGTCATGAAGTAGGGGCCGAGCGCGCCCTCCATCTGGTCCATGCCCATGCCCTTGGCAGCGGTCGGGGACGCCGCCGCAGGCTGGCCCATGTCCATGCCGGGCATGGCGGCGCCGGTGGATTGCGCGTGGGCGGCCGTGCAGGCCAGGCAGCCGGCCAGAGACGCGGCCGCGAACAGAGAAGCCTTCATCGGGCGGCGCGCTCCAGAAGTTCGATGAGTTCGGCGGCCTTCTTCCGCTGCTCGTCGCGGTCGCCGCTGACGATCGCGCCTTCGATGCAGTGGCTGAGGTGATCCTTCAGGAGTTCGCTTTCCACGCGGGAAAGCGCCGCGCGCGCGGCCTGCACCTGGGTCAGGATGTCGATGCAATAGCGCCCGTCCTCGACCATGCGCGCCACCCCGCGCACCTGGCCTTCGATACGGTTCAGCCGGTTGAGCAGCTGCGCCTTTCCAGGCCGTTCCACGATCGCGCCTCCACAGGATTCCCGGCGAAGACCTAGGGCGTCACGCCCGGAAAGGCAATATGCCCCCGGGGGGTATATTGCGAGGTCGCCAAGCCTCGCGCCGCATAAGATTACGTAGAACTACGTATACTTTAATCCG
>JAFEDM010000210.1 GCA_018241625.1 Pseudomonadota bacterium
AGCGCCATTTCACGCGGCCGCAGCCGGGGCAGTTCCAGGCGACACGCCGGGCCACCTGCTCCAGCGGCGTGCCCGTGCCGCCAGTCTTCAGCTCCACCATCCGGGCGATGACCCGCTTGGGATTGTAGGTCCGCTGCCAGCCGCAGAGCGCGCAGGCCAGCATCAGCCGCGCGCCCGGATAGTGGCGGTGGTCGCCCAGGGTGGCTTTGTCGCCGAGCGGCAGGATGGTCATCTTCACAGGCTTCATGATCCGAACAAAAGCAGAACATTCAGGGCGTGGCGAGTCCGGATTTCGCGGAACCAGGCGCGTCGCCGCGGCTTCCGACAACAAGGACGGGCCATGCACCACCACACCCATCTGTTCTGGCTGGCGGGCGCGATCGTCGCGGCGCTGGCGGCCGTCCTGCTGCTGCGCCTGGGGTTCAAGCGGCGGGACCTCTCGCGCGTGCAGCGGGCGAAGATCGACGCCGGAGTGCCGCTGCGCGACGTGGCCGATCCCAGTTCGCCGGCGCCGCACGATCCCTAGGCGCGAATCCGGCGCAGGCGACCCCGGCCCACTAGGCGTCCGCGCGTCACCCGACCTATGCTGCCGGAAAGCACAGAGGGAGATGGGCGATGGGCAGGCTGGTGAAGGTCATCGACGTGGGCCACGTGCGCACGATCATGCTGGACCGGGCGGAGAAGAAGAACGCGCTGAGCCTGGAACTCGCGTGGGGCGTGGTGGAGGCGGTGGACGCCGCGGCGGCCGACGACAACGTCTGGGTAGTGGCGATCACCGGCTCGGGCGACGCCTTCTGCGCGGGCCTCGACCTGTCGCCGGACGGCCAGGCCTACACGCCCTATTCGCCGATGACCGCCCAGCTCGACGACATCGGCTGGGTCGGCAACTTCCTGCTGGCGATCCGCAAGCGCTGCGACAAGCCGGTGGTGGGCGGGATCAACGGGGTGGCGGTGGGCGCGGGCCTGGGCCTGGCGATGAGCTGCGACGTGCGGCTGATCGCCAACAGCGCGCGGCTGATGGCCGGCTACACCCGCATCGGCGGCTCGCCCGACGCGGGGCTGACGATCACCCTGCCGCAGGCCATGGGCTACGAGAAGGCCATGCGGTTCATGATGGAGAACCGCACTCTGGTGGGCGAAGAAGCGGTGGACTGGGGCATGGCCGGCGAGGCGGTCGACGACGCGGGCTTCGCCGCGCGGCTGGCCGAGTACTGCCAGAGCCTGTGCGACTGGTCGCCGATCACCCTGCGCCTGCTGAAGCGCGGCATGGTGCGCTCCTACGAGACCTCGGACCTCGAGAGCCAGCTGCGCTACGAGGTCTCGAACATCCGCAAGGCGTTCGGCAGCGAGGACGGCCAGGAGGCGCGCCGCGCCTTCCTGGAGAAGCGCAAGCCGGTGTTCACAGGGCGCTAGCGGCCCTCGCCGGCCGAGGCCGCCGGATCAGCGCGGCGCGCAGTCGTCGTAGCGCGGGCAGACCTTCGCGGCGGTGTCGCAGGCGTGGCCGCGCAGGGCCTGTTCGATCGGCGGCGACTGGCAGCACGGCAGGACCTGGATGAAGCGGACGAAGAGGGCCAGGCCCACCAGCCACCCCATGATCGCAAGACAACGTCGCTCCCGTGGCGACAGGCTGATCGCGCGCACCATGACACTAAGACTCCCCGGCGGCGCCCTAAATCCCCGGTGGGCGCGATGGGTTAACCATCTGCCCGTGTGAGGCGCCTGGAGCGATGTGTACGAGTGACGCTGCGACCGATTGTCGTCGCATTTGTGATGAAATTCCGGCAGCTTAGCTATAGAACTTACAGTTAAGCTTTAGCTATGGCAGAGCTTGTTCTGGAGCCTGTTTCATCTTTGAAATCAGGCGGATGAGGGGCGCTCGGCGCGCCGCTTCGGCGGGGTTCGGCGGCTCAGAGGGCGGCGAACCAAGCTCGGCCGGGGTGAGGCGGTACGTCGCAGGCCCCGGCGCCGGATTTCACGCCTCAAGCTGCGCCGTATGCATCCAGACGTTGTAAAGTTCCCCTGATATCTCGAAAAACATTGTGATCAATCAAGGCTTGACCTTGGGCCGGCGTCGGGTGAGACCACCTAGCGTTGTGGGGGCTTTCGAGCTGCGGGAGCCAGGTTATGCGGAAATCGGTCGGGTGGTGCGCTGTCGGAATGACGGCGCTCCTGGGGTTGGGCGTCGCATCGCGCGCCTGGTCGGCGGTGCTGCTGGACGACAACTTCGACGGGGAGACGGTCCCGGCCGGGGGCTGGGTCATGAACGACACGTCGTTCACCAACTTCATCGTGAGCGCCGGCAGCGTCGACCTGCTGACCGGCGGCAATCCCTTCGGCCTGGTGGGCTCGGGGACCAACAGCTCGGGCAACTTCGTCGATCTCGACGGGTCCACCTTCGCGGGAGGCACGCTGCAGACCAAGGCGACCTACAGCTTCAACGCCGGCGACACGGTGACGCTCAGCATCGACGTGGGCGGCAACCAGCGGAGCGGGACGGACGGCCTGTTCGCCGGCTTCAGCTTCGTGGGCTCGCCCTCGATCGGCAGCTTCTCCACCTCGGGGCTGGGCGCGCCGGTCCAGCCGCCGAACATGCTGATGGGCATGACCAGCCTGGCCAGCACGGACCCGTTCCAGGTGCTGACGATCAGCTTTGTCGCCCAGTCGGCCGGCGGGCTCACCGCCTTCGTGGGCACGGACAGCGCCGACAATATGGGCCCACTGCTGGACCGGGTGACGCTCAGCGACCTGGCGGCGGACGTTCCGGAGCCGCAGGCCTGGATGCTGATGATCGTGGGCTTCGGCGGGCTGGGCGCGCTGCTGCGCCGTCGGCGCCTCGCCGTCGCCTGAGGCGGCGGCGCGGGCTTCCAGTCACCCCGCGTAGCCAAGGCCGGGGGCCCGGCGCCTTTGGGCGGCGGGCCCTTTGCGCCATGCGGCGCGACGGCCTGGCCCCTTAGGCCTTCGGCGGGCCCTTCACGTCCCGGAAGGCGGTCGAGAAGTCGGGGGTGCGCCGCTTGGCCATGCGCTGCTCGATGAGCGCGGCCAGCAGGGCGGCGGTCACCACCAGCGACAAGGGATGCGCCTCGAGGGCGCGGAAGGGGCGAAGGAACTCGATGAGCTGGCTGATGGTCATGGCCGGACTCGTCCAAAGATACGCGAACAGGCCCTTCCTAAACGGCTATGCCTAAATGGCCGTGAAGCAAGTTGGCTAACGCCGCAAAAAACCAAAGAAAAAGCCCCGGCTCTAGGAGCCGGGGCCTTAACATCGTAGCGCGATGCAACCTTTAGGGGGCTATTCGCCACCCTTGGTGGCGGCGCCGCCCTTGGTGGCTTCCTGCTCCTGGCGCCGCGCGCCGCCCAGCATGCCGGGGAGCGCGTAGTTGCCTTCGTGGCAGGCGTATTCGTAGACGATGCCCTGCAGCTTGTAGAACTCGTACTCGCCGCCCCAGGGCTTCGCCCAGGTGGTCGGGTCGTCGATGATGTACTGGTAGAAGATGCGGTCGGCGCCGTCGCGGGTGAAGCGTTCGGTGACCTTCAGGTTCTTCCAGGAGCCGTTGTAGGCCTGGGCCTGCGGGATGTTGGTGGTCTCGACCACCAGGGTATTGCCTTCCCAGTGGCCGATGGAGTCGCCCATCCAGGGCCGCACGCCGTCGGTGCGGTGGGTGGAGTTGAGGCGGACGATGCGGGTGTCGTGCACCATCTCCACGTCGATGGCGACGGTCTGCGGCGTCACCACGAACTGGTAGTTGTTGTTGTAGAAGCCGTTGGGCAGCATCGGCGGGCCGGCGTTGCGGCCGAAGCCCAGGATGCAGCGCTCGCCCAGCGAACGGTTCTCGGGGTTGTCGAACGAGCCCATGCCGCGGCCGAAGCCCGGCGCGGGGGCGGCCGTGGCGATGCGGGCCGGCGGCTGGCCGTTCGGCGTGGTCAGGAAGGAGGTGCGCGGCTCGCCGTGCACGCGCATCACCGACGAGCCCGGATCGAGCCAGCCGCGGTTGTAGCCGCCCACGTCGCCGCCGGCCGCGGCGAACTCCGGGCGCAGCTTCTTGGGATCTTCCTTGCCGCCGTCGACGCCGGAGTTCGGGTCGGTCGGCTTGTTGCCGTCGGCCACTTCCTGGGTGACCTCGGCTTCCAGCTTGCGGGCTTCCTCGGCGGTGTAGACCGCCTTGGTCCCCAGGTTGGACGGGCGGATCTCGCGGGTGAGGGTGGCGTTCGACCAATAGCCCGACAGGTCGGGGTGGCCGTCGATCATGGCGACCTTCTCGGCGGCGGCCTTCTTGGCGGGCGCGGCTTTGGGGGCGTCGGCGGCGGAGGCCACGACCGGAACGGCGCAGATCGCGGTTCCGAGGGCGAGGATGAGAGCACGGTTCACGGCTGACTCCAGGGAAATGGGGTTGGCGCGTCCGTCCTTGTTCCTGGCGGTAGGCGCTGGGGAGGAAAATAACAAAGTCTGGCGAGCGCCGTCCTCGGGCAATCGGGCCCCAGGGGCAAGGCATTTCGCCGCGCGCCCGTTTGCACGTCGATCTTTGCGGTACTGTTTCAACAGGCCGCCGCGAGGGGCGCGATTTTGCCGAAGTCTGCGCGCCTTGTGCGGCGGATCGGCTCACCGGCCTCGTCCCCCAGGACGGGGCCACCCCTCCAGCGAGCCGGTCAAGAGCCCCCGGCGCTACAAAACTCTCCAAGCGCCGGGGGCTCCGCCCCTCGGCGACAAGTTACGCAGCCACCGGGCAGGGCGCCCCAAGGGGTAAGGCTTCGCGCCTGACCGACGGATGAACCATGGCCGAGCTTAGCGCGGCGCCTCGTCGACGGGCGGCGCGGCCGGCGGCGCGACGTCCCGGGCCGGAGGATCGGCGGCCGGTGGCGCAGCCTGCGGCGCGGGGCCGCTGGCGTCGGCGGCGGCGCTG
>JAFEDM010000211.1 GCA_018241625.1 Pseudomonadota bacterium
AACAACGTCATCCAGGCGGACGCCTTCGCCAGGCTGTTCGACGGCTTTTCGATCGGGTCGAACGACCTGACCCAGCTCACCCTGGGCGTCGACCGCGACTCCGAAGTGGTGGCGTTCGATTTCGACGAGCGCGACCCCGGCCTGCTGGAGATGCTGCGTCTGGCGGTGGCCGGCGCGCGGCGCAACGGCCGCCACGTCGGCATCTGTGGGGAGGCGCCGGCCACCTATCCGGAGATCGCGGCTTTCCTCACGGACCTGGGCATCGACTCCGTCAGCGTCAATCCGCAGAGCCTGGCGAAAACCCTGGCCGCCGTGCGCGCCGCCGAGAAGGCCCGTCCGTCGGCGGCCGGCGTGGTTTCGCTCAGTCGTTGACCGGGAAGGGCGCGGCCTTTTCGACCGGATGTGGCCGCTTGCGAGGATGCTGCGGCGTCTTGGGTTCCGGCTCGGTGTCGTCGCGGCGCGGCCGCACCAGCTCGCTCAGCGCCAGCAAGGCTTGACCGGCGATGGCGCAGAGTTCGACGAACCCGCGCAAAGCGCGCGCGGCCGGATGTGGGGTCTCGGGACGCGCTCCGGGGATCGGGACCGGGCGCAGGGCGTCTGGGTCTTCGGTCATTGCATCACTGTGCGGGCGCGGGCCGTCGCCGCCTTGATTCCGATCAACTCGCCGCCGCTTGATCCGGCGCAAGGCGCGGGCGCCCTGACTGAGGCAAGGTGGGTCGGCGCGGGACCGACCGCGCGCCGGAGCTCGTCATGATTGCGCTTCTTCTCGCGGCGACCCTGGCGGCCTCGCCGCAGCCGCCCGTGATGTACAACTTCTTCGACGCCGCCGACCTGCTCGGTCACTGCGCCGCTCGCGACGACAAGGCCCAGGTTCGCCAGGCCCTCTGCCTGGGCTACATCGGCGGGGCGGTCGACCAGCTCCTGATGGAGCAGGCGGCGCTCTCCCCGCAGGAGCGCACCATCTGCCCGCCGGCGGGCCTCACCCTGCAGGGCGTGGCGGCGCACGTCCTGGACCATGCCAGCTGGGCGGCGCGCGAGCGCGATCTGGGCGCCTCCGGCCTGGTGCGGTTCGCCCTGGAGCAGGCCTACCCCTGCCGCCGCACGCTCGAGGAAATGTAGCCGATCGCGATTTGCGCCAGATCAAAGCTGCGGGGCGGCGCGGGCGCAGGATGATGACGTTCCGCCTTCGGCAGCGGGACAGTCTTCCGGAGAGGCGCCTCAAGGCCCGGTCCGGAGCGCCAGTGACCGGGCCGCGACGAGGGAACCGCCAGTTCCTCTGCCGCCGCGGCCAAGGACGCAGCGGTCCAGACGTCCGAGCCGCGAGCTGCGCCCCTCCGAGGACACGGATCCGGCTCAGAGCTCCGGATACGGAACGGGCCCGTCCCCCAAGGCGGGCCCGTTTTCCGTCACTGCGGCAGGACGGTCGCGCGCGCCGACCTTGATCGGAGTCAAGGCGGAGCAAGGCGGCCCTGCGAGGCTCGACGCGTCACGACGGAGGCCCCATGGAACTGAAGGACATCCTGCTGCTGATCGATCCCGCGGCGTCGAACGTGGCCCGGCTGGCCCTGGCCGCGAAGCTGGCGCGTGCGCACGGCGCCTCGGTGCGCGGGCTCTGCCTCTACCAGGCGCCGGCGCCGAGCGTGGCGGAGGGCTACGCCCTGGGCGCCGTCGCGGTCGCCGCCGTCGTGCGCCATGAGGCCGAGGCGGTGGAGGAACTGCTGGCGCCGACCCATCGCGCCTTCCTGAACGCCATGCACGGCGCCGCGCTGGCGCCGGTCTGGGAGCCGCAGTCCGACCTCTGGATCGAAGAGGCCTTGGCGCGCACCGCCACCGCGGACCTGGTCATCGTCGGCCGCGAGGCGCGCGCGCCGGATCGCTGGCGCGAGCTGGTGGAAAGCCTGGTGCTGTGCGGCGGGGCGCCGGTGCTGATCGCGCCGGAGCCCACGCCGCCGGCTCGCTTCCGTCGCGCAATGGTCGCCTGGAACGGTTCGCGCGAGGCCAAGCGGGCCCTGGACGACGCGCTGATGTTCCTCAAAGGATGCGAGCGGACCGATCTTGTGGTGGTCGAGGGACGGCATGGCCCGGCTGACCACGACCTGCCCGACCTGGTGGGCCACCTCCAGCGGCACGGCGTCGCCGCCACGGTCTGGCGCCTGCAGCCCCATGACGAGTCGGTGGCCGACGCCCTGCGCCGCCATTGCCGCCAGACGAAGGCCGACCTGCTGGTGCTCGGCGCCTACAGCCACTCCAAGGTGGGTGAGCAGGTGTTCGGCGGGGTGACCCGCAGCCTGCTGGGCGCGCCGCCGGCCACCCTTCTGATCAGCCACTAGGCCGCGCAGCGTCTCGCGGTGGCTCGCCGCGCGCGGGGGTCGCAGGCGATGTGCTGGGGCCTGCTCGCCCTGACCTAGACGGGCGGCAGGGCCGCGAACCATCGCGGCAGATCGGTGTCCGGGGTCTTGGTCAGGTCGTTCGGCCAGGCGTGGGCGATCCGCGCGCACCCGGCCAGCCGGTCACGGAGCGGGCCGATCAGCTTGGGCGGCGCCGCCACCGCCAGGGTCTCGAACCGTTCCTTGCGGCAGACCGCGGCTGTACGCAGCGCCACCCGCGCGATGAAGTCCGCCGGCGCGGCGTCCTCGTGCGACAGGGTCTCGAAGGTGGCGAAGCGCGGCGTCTGGCCCACCCGCTGGACGAAGCGGGCGTGGGCGCCGTCGGCGAGGACGAACAGGATGCGGGGATGGGGCATGGGGTCTCCTCGGCTCACGCCGCCGCCAGGCGGGCGATGAGCGCATCGCGCGACAGCGGCAGGTCGCGCAGACGCACGCCCAGCGCACGCGAGGCGGCGTTGACGACCGCGGCGGCGGCGGGGCCGACGGCGGCCTCGCCCAGGCCCGCGGGCGGGGTCCCGGCCTCGGCGATGAACCGCACCTCGACCGGCGGAATCTCGCTGAACCGCAGGATCGGATAGTCGCGCCACGACCGGCTCGACACCCCATGGGCGTCGAAGGCCACAGCCTCCTTCAGGACCCAGCTGGCGGCCATCAGGGCGCCGCCTTCGATCTGCTGGCGGGCGCCCAGCGGGTTGACGACCAGGCCGGCGTCGGCGGCGCACCACAGGCGCTTCAGGCGAACCCGTTCGTCAACCTCGACCTCGGCGGCGACCGCCACGCGGGCGCCGGTCCACTTGTAGCGGGCATAACCCAGGCCCACGGCGCGGCCGCCGCGCGAATGCCAGTCCGCCATCTCGGCGGCTGCGGCCAGCACCCGATGGGCCAGGGCGTCGGGCAACAGGGCCAAGCGATAGGCGAGGGGATCCTCACCGGCCCGCTCGGCCAGTTCGTCGATGAAGCTTTCCGTCGCGAAGACCTGCGCCATGGCGCCCAGGCTCCGCAGCGCCGAGGTGCGGACCGGCGTGCGGACCTGATGATGGATCGTCACCGCGTCCGGGATGTCATAGGGCGGCATGGCGTTGCGCAGGCCGC
>JAFEDM010000212.1 GCA_018241625.1 Pseudomonadota bacterium
CTCGTCCGGTCCAGGCCCACCAGGTCGTAGTCCAGCACCTCGGCGAACCGCACGCTGGCCTTCTTCGCCAGCGGGTGATCCGGCGGGCAGGCCACCATGAACCGGTCGGAGCGGAACGGGTAGGTGGCGAGCGCGCCCACGTCGACCGTCCCGGCGACGATGCCCACGTCGGCCGCGCCCTCGGCCACCAGGCCGACGATCTCGTCGGACAGCCGCTCCTCCAGGTCGACGCTGACGTGCGGATGGTCGGCCAGGAAGGACGACAGCGCCTCGGGCAGGAATTCGGTGAGGGCGTTGGTGTTGGCCAGCAGGCGCACCTGGCCCGTCAGGCCGCCGGCGAAGGCCGAGAGGTCCTCGCGCATCCGCGCCGTCTCGGCCAGGATCGACCGCGCATGCTTCAGCAGGGTTCGCCCGGCCTCCGTCGGCGTGACCCCGGCGCGCGAGCGGGTGAGCAGCGGCGCGCCCAGCGCCTCCTCCATGCCGCGGATGCGGGTCGAGGCCGCCGCCAGCGCCAGCGCGCTCTTTTCGGCCCCGGCGGTGATCGAGCCCGCGTCGGCCACGTCGCAGAACAGCCTGAGGTCGGTGAGGTCGAACCGCATCCTTCGCCTTTCGCGAAGGAAACCTACAGCAATCGCGCATTGTGCGGGAGGCGTGGCGGCAAGATATTTCGGCTTCGACGAAGGATTGTAAGCGTCCGGATGTGTGCCTGTCCGCCCGTCGCGCGGGGTTCGTTGACACACCCCCTCTGGCGCTTAAAAGCGGACGGACATCGGGACACGACATGAGCGGGGGAGAGCCATGACAGACGCCCCAAAGACCCCATCCGGGACCCCACGGGAGCGGCCGGTTTCGCCGCATTTGATGACCGGAGGGTTCGGTTCGCCGCTGCTCTGGCGGTGGCACATCACCATGTGGACCTCGATCCTGCACCGCGCGACGGGCGTGGCCCTCTATGTGGGCGCCCTGATCGCGGCGGCCTGGGCCGTGGCCCTGGCGTCCGGACCCGAGCGCTACGCCGACTTCAAGGCGCTGATGGGCTCGCTCCCCGGCAAGGTGGTGATGTTCGGGCTGACGATCTGCGTCTTCTACCACCTGGCCAACGGCATCCGGCACCTGGTCTGGGACGCCGGCCACGGCCTGGACGTGAAGTCGGCCAACGCCTCGGCGGTGGTGGTCTTCGCCTTCGCCGCCGCCGCGACCCTGGCCATCTGGGGCCTGGCCGGCATGACGGGAGCGCTCTGATGGTCAGCTATCGCACCCCGCTCGGCCGCGCCCGCGGCCTGGGCTCGGCCAAGCACGGCGCCCTGCATTGGGTGAGCGAGCGGGTCTCGTCCATCGCCCTGGTCCCGCTGGTGATCTGGATGGTCTATGGCGTGATCCGCCTGGCGGCCGGCGACTACGGCTTCGCGGTCGAATGGGTCCACGACCCGCTGAACGCCACCCTCTGCGTGCTCACCTTCGCCATCGCCTTCTGGCACATGAGCTCGGGCATGCGGGTGGTGGTCGAGGACTACATCCACAAGACCCTGACCAAGTCGGCGCTCTTGATCCTCAACCTCTTCGTCTGCGGCCTGGCCGGCGCGCTGGCGATCTTCTCGATCCTCAAGGTCGCGCTCGGCGCCGGCGTTCTGGGAGGCGCGTGAGATGGCGACCTACAACTTCATCGACCACCGCTACGACGTCGTCGTGGTGGGCGCCGGCGGCTCCGGCCTGCGCGCGGCGCTGGGCTGCGCCGCGGCGGGGCTGAAGACCGCCTGCATCTCCAAGGTCTTCCCGACCCGCTCGCACACCGTCGCGGCCCAGGGCGGCATCTCCGCCAGCCTCGGCAACATGGGCCAGGACGACTGGCGCTGGCACATGTACGACACCGTCAAGGGGTCGGACTGGCTGGGCGACCAGGACGCCATCGAATACCTGGTCCGCAACGCCCCGGCGGCGGTCTATGAGCTGGAGCACTGGGGCGTGCCGTTCTCGCGGACGCCCGAGGGCAAGATCTACCAGCGCGCTTTCGGCGGCATGACCCGCAACTTCGGCGAGGCGCCGATCCAGCGCACCTGCGCCGCGGCCGACCGCACCGGCCACGCCATGTTGCACACCATGTACGGCCAGGCGGTGGCGAAGAAGACCGAGTTCTTCATCGAGTACTTCGCCCTCGACCTGATCATGGACGAGGGGACGTGCCGAGGCGTCACGGCGTGGAAGCTGGACGACGGCACCCTGCACCGCTTCCAGGCCCAGCAGGTGATCCTGGCCACCGGCGGCTACGGCCGCGCCTACTTCTCCTGCACCAGCGCCCACACCTGCACGGGCGA
>JAFEDM010000213.1 GCA_018241625.1 Pseudomonadota bacterium
CGACCGGCGTGCCCGCCACCAGCACGTAGGGGATGCCGGAGGAGGTCAGGGTCGGGTGCGCATAGGTCGCCCGGTCGGTCACCGTGGCCGGGTCGAACAGGGTGAGGTCGGCGTCGGCGCCAACCTGGACGCGGCCCTTGTGCTTCATGGCCGGCGAGATCTGCGCCAGGCGGTTGGCGGGCAAGAGCGTCATCTTGCTCAGCGCGTCCATCAGGCCGAGCGCATGACGCTCTCGCACATAGACCCCCAGAACCCGGGCGAAGGCGCCGCTGCCGCGCGGATGGCCAGCCCCGTTGATGAAGGGCACGGCGTCGGACGCTATCATCACGCCGGGATGAGCGACGGCGGTGGTGACTGTAGCCTCGGGGATGACGTGCAGGATCACCCAACCGGTGGGCTGCTCCTTGCGGTATTTGGCGAAGCTCTGGGCGGTCAGCCGCTCGCCGGTCAGCGGCCACTCCAGGTCCTTGTAGTCGCCCCCGTGCGCCTGCTGCCAGCCGTCGTTGAACAGCGCGCTGCCGATCACGGTGGAGCCGGCGTCGTACGGGTAGACCTCGGTGGTCACGTCGACGCCGCGTTTCCTGGCCGCGTCGAACATGGCGAGCACCGGGCTGACAGCGGTCAGCGACTTGGAGCCCACGTGGCAGATGTGGACCGAGGCGCCGGTCGAGGCGGCGTCGGCGACCATCTCCTGCATGGGCGCCATCAGGTTGTCGACGTCGGCGCGGCTGGCGGCGCGCACATGGACGAACACCGGCGCGCGTAGCGCCGAGGCGTCCTTAATCAGGTCATAGAGCTCATCGCGTCCGAGAGCCGGGAGGTATTCGTAGAGCACGCCCATGCCGAGGCCGCCGGCGGCGAACTCCTCTCGGAACTTGGCCCGCTCCTTCTCGCGCTCGGCCGGGGTGAAGGGCGTCTCGGCCCATTCCGCCTTGCGGGCGATCACCGCGGGCGCGGTCTGGGCGGTGTCGTCGACGATGCCGGTCTTGATGTTGGTGCGGATGCCCTGGATGCCGACGCTGGCGCCGTAGTTGATCCGGGTGTGACCGGCGCGGGCCGCATAGAACGGCTTGATCGGATAAGCCCCGGCCTCGAGCTCCAGGGAGGTGGTGACTCCGTCGTGCGCCTGCTGGTCGTAACCGAACGGGTCGTGGCCGTGGCTGTGCAGGTCGATGAAGCCCGGCGCGACCACCAGCCCCTTGGCTTCGATGACGCGCCTGCCGCTGAGCGGCGCCTTGCTGATCGCCGCGATGCGTCCGGCCTTGACGCCGACATTGGCGATGTGGTCGGCGCCGGTCTCCGGGTCCATCACGCGGCCGCCGGAGATCACCAGGTCGAAGGTCTGCCCCGCTGCCTGGGCGCCCGGTCCCGCCAGGCCGAACAGCGCAAGCGCGCCGGCTATTCCCGCCAAGCTCCGACGTCTCATTTTCTCATCCCCCCAGGTTCGCATGCCCCGCCTCACCGCCGACCGACCAGCCCGGCCAGCGGTCCGCCCAGGGGGCCGCCTCTTCGAGCTGATACGCCAGCTGCAACAGGCGCTCGTCCTGCCCGCGCGCCGCGGCGGCCATGACCCCGATGGGCGCGCCCGCCGATGACCAGGCCAGCGGCGCAGAGAAGGCCGGAGCGCCGGTCAGATTGTGGAGCTGGGTGTAGGCCACATAGTCGAACATCCGCGCCCGCAGGATCTCGAAGGGCTGTGTGGGCGCAAGCGCGCCGATCGGCGGCGGCGGGGTCCGCACGACGGGCGACAGGATGACGTCCCAGTCCGCGAAGGCGCGTTCCAGGGCGACGGTGGCGTGGGCGGCGTCGGTGAAGGCGGCTTCCAGGTCGGCGCCGGTCAGGCTGCGGCTCCAGTCGGCGAGGCCGATCGTCCAAGGCTCCAGCACCGCCTCGCGCGGCCGTCCAGCCTGCCGCGGTTCGGCCAGGGCCGCGGCCTCGGCGGCGAGGTAGCCCCAGAACACCTTGAAGGCCTGGGCCACGCAGGGCCCGTCAACCGGCGGCGCGATATCCGCCACATGGTGGCCGAGGCCCTCGCAGAGGCGGCCGGCGGCGCGCACGGCCTCGGCGACCTCGGGGTCCGGCTGTGCGCCTTCCAGGCTGGTCAGGCAGACGGCGATGCGCAACGGCTGCAGGTCGCGCCGCACGGGCCGTTCGCCTGGCGTCTGGGCGGTCAGCCACGTCGTCCAGTGGACGTCCCGGACCGAGCGGCTGAGGAGGGTGTCGCTGACTAGCAGGTCTTCCGCCCAGTGATGGCCACGGGCCCGAACGTGCTGCAGCCGGCTGGGTTTCAGGCCGAAGACGCCGCAGCAGGAGGCCGGGATGCGGATCGAGCCGCCGCCGTCGGCCGCATGGGCCACCGGCGTCAGGCCCGCCGCCACCGCCGCCGCGGCGCCGCCGCTGGAGCCGCCGGCCGACAGGGCCAGGTCCCACGGGTTGCGGGTCGGGCCATAGAGCAAGGGCTCGGTGGCGGGCAGCAGGGCGAACTCAGGCGCGGCGCTCTTGCCCACCGCGACCAGGCCCGCGGCGTCCAGGCGCTGGGCGAACGGGTAGGCGGCGGTCGCTGGCGGCGCGTCGGCGAACAGCCGGCTACCGAAGCGGGTCGGCATGCCGGGGTAGTCCAGGCCTTCCTTCGCCAGCCAGGGAACGCCGTACAGCGGGCTGTCCACGCCGCGCGGGTCGAGCCGTTCGGAGGCGGCCAGCGCCTGGTCGAAGGCGCGGTGGCTGACGGCGTTGAGCGTCGGGTCCAGGGCCTCGATGCGCACGATGGCGGCTTCGGTGAGTTCGCGCGGCGAGACCCCGCCGGCACGCGCCAGGGCCGCCTGGCCGCAGGCGTCGAGGCGTCCGATCTCGGCGGCGGCGGCCGGGGTCACGTGGCGGCCCGCAGACGCCGGCGTGCGCGCCATAGGGTCAGGCCCAGGCCGATCACAGTCAGGAGCCAGAGACCGACGCCCGCCGCGATCAGCCGGCCGGCCACGCCCGCGAACTCCAGGGTGTGGATCGGATAGAAGCCGTCGAAGAAAGCCCGCACCGGTGGCGCGCGGCGGCTGTCGTAGTCGGTCAGCACCGCGCCAGTCCGGCCGTCGATGAAGATCGCGGTCTGGCCGTAGAACCGCTGCAGCTCGCCAGGCTGGCGCAAGCGCAGCCGGTACCAAGGTGCGTCCGGGACCGGCAGGTCGATGACAGTGACGCGCGCGTCGGGATGGCGCCGCAGGGCGATGGCGATGGCGGAGTCGAAGGATAGGGTGGCCGGCTGGGTGGCGGTCCTGGCCGGTGGCGGCGTGCGCTCGGCGCCCACCTTGTCGGCGATCGGATCTCCCAGCGCCATCGACACCCCGGCCAGGAACAGCACGACCGCCGGCGCGGCGAACCCGAGGCCGATGACGCGGTGCCATTGGAAGGCCGCGACCGGGGCCGGCGCATTGCGCTGTGGAAGGAGTGCTCGCCAGCGCCCCTTCAACGGCCAGGCCAGCTTCAACCCCAGCACCATGTTGGAGAGCAGCAACAGGCCGCTGAGCCCCACGAAATAGGAGCCGTTGTCGCCCAGCCAGAAAGACTCGTGCAGGCTTTTCAGGACGTCCAGGCGGTTGGCGAGATCGAGGCCGTGGCCGGACGCGATCAGCTCGCCGCGTCCGCTCATCCGCGCCACGCGCCGGTCATTGGCGTCGAAAGCGTCGTAACGGGTCGCGGCGCGGTCGGCGGCGGTGATCGAGACGACCGGAACCGCGATCTTCCCCGGCAGGGCGGCCAGCGCCGCACCCATGGCGGTGGGATCGAGCGGGGCGGATGCGCCGTGTGTCAGGGCATTGTCGATCTCCACCCGGAAGACCAGCGCCAGGCCAGTGACCGCCTGCAGCGCCCAGACCATGGCCACCGCCAGGCCCAGGCGGCGGTGGGCCGCAAGCAGGCCGGGCCTCATGCAGGAACGCGGCCGGGGTTGGCGGCGGCCATCCAGTCGGCCAACGGATCGCCGGCCAGCGCCGTCAGGCATTCGGCCAGCACGTCGTCGCGGTCGGCCTGGCCAAGCTTGTCGTGGGCGGTGACCCCGAGCACGCGGGCCTGGAAGCCGATGACGCCGGCCGCCAGCCGATCGAACCGCGCGCCCATCTCGGGGATCGACCAGGCGTTCGCGCGGCCGCGCTCGTTGGCCTCGACCTGGGCTTCAAGGAGCGCGCGGGTGAACTCGGGCCGGTCGACGAATTCGATCTCCACGTCGAAACGGGCGGCGGCGTAGTTCCAGCTGGGCGCCTGGGTGCGGTCGCTGAGCCAGGAGGGCGAGATGTAGCCGTGCGGGCCAAGCGCAAGGATCGTGGCGCGCGGCGCCTGGCGAAGCGCCTCGACCTGCGGGTTGCGGCGGGCGAAGTGGCCGCGGATCACCTGTGCGCCGGTCGTGGCGTCCTGAACGATCTGCACCGGGATCAGGCTGGCGTGCATCTGAGGCGCGGCCGAGACGACCCAGGCGAGCGGGTAGGCGGCCAGCAGCCCCTCCGGCGTGAAGGCCTGGCTCATGGCGCGGCGTGCGGCCGGGGCCCGTGAGGCCGGTGCGTCCGCGGCGGCGCCACCCGGTCCAGCGTGAGGCCGGAGAGGCCGCCGGCCACGATATCGAAGCCGGTCAGGCGGCCCGCCGGGTCGCGCCGCGCAGCCAGCACGCCCAGGCCGATGGTGTCGGTGTCGAACCGGTCGGGGGCGACCGAGACCAGCTTGGCGTCGCTCGCGGACCATAGGGCGTGGGCCGCCAGGTGGCCGTCCTTCAGCACGACGGTGTAGGTCACGTCCACGTCCGCAGAGTGGTAGTCGCCGACGAACTCCCGCAGCGCCGCCGGCGGGGCGCTATAAACCGGCGCGCGACGGAAGATGTCGCCGGACCCCGTGGCGCCCAGTTCGGACAGCAGCTGGAAGCCGGTCACCCGCCCGGCCGGATCGCGCAGGAAATGGTACCAGCGCGCGGCGTCGCCCTGGCCGCGAGTGAAGATGTCCCGCTCGCGAAGCGTGATCTCGGCGCGGGGCAGGGTGCTGGAGGTCCAGACCAGCTTGTCGCCTTCGCGCACCATGTCGACCGACCAAAGGCCGTGGGGGATGTAGCGGCCGGTGAGCCCGTCCAGCTCCGCGACATCTGGGTGGATCGGGGCTGCGTCTTCCTTCTGCGGCTTGGGCCCGGCCGGCGCCTTGCCGAGGTAGGCTTCGATCACCTTGCCGGCGAGCGCTTCCACGTCGGCCGGCATGTTGGCCAGGACCACGACGCCCAGGCGCTCCTTCGGCAGCCAGACCAGCACCGAGCGGTAGGCGGCGATGGCGCCGTTGTGGGTGATGGCGTCGCGACCGGCGAAGCTCTGCCGCCAGAGGCCGTAGCCGTAGTTGACGTCCGCGCCGCTGCGCAGCTTGCCCGAGGTGGTGATCTCGTCGAGCAGGGCTTGGTCGCCCAGCACAGGATGGTCGAAATTGGCCACCCACTTCAGCAGGTCTTCAGAGGTGGTCGCCAGCCCCGTCGAGCCCACCGCCTCGGCGTTGTAGATCGACCGGCGCCAGCCGCCGCCGGGCTTGGGGCTGTAGGAGTCGCTCCAGCCCGGGATCACCGCGCTCGCGTCGTCGCGGAAGAAGGTGTGGCTCATGCCCAGTGGCTTGAAGATCCGCTCGGTCGTAAACTGGCGGAAGCTCATGCCGCTGGTCCGCGCCACGATCTCGGCCAGCAGCACATAGCCGGTGTTGGTGTAGGAGAACTCCGAGCCCGGCGGATAGCGCAGGCTGGTTTCGCGGCCGACCAGACGCAGCACCTGGGCCTGGCGGATGCGGTCGCCCTGGTCGCGCTGGGCCAGGTCCAGGAGGATGTTGGAGTCGCGGAAGCCGCTGGTGTGGTGGATCAGGTCCGATACCGTGACCGTCGCCCCATAGGCCGGCAGCTCCGGCAGATAGCGGTGGATGTCGGCGTTCGGGTCGATCCTGCCGTCGCGCTCCAGCAAGGCCACGGCCAGGGC
>JAFEDM010000214.1 GCA_018241625.1 Pseudomonadota bacterium
CGGCGTCAGCCCGCGATACATCCGCGACATGACGGTGGCCGGCTTCCCGCAGGGGCCGTTCGACGCCCTGATCAACGCCCATGACCATGGCATCGACGCCCGCTATGTGACGGGCATGCGCGAGGCCGGCTTCGCGCCGCTGACGGCCCAGGACCTGATCCTGCTGCACGACCATGGCGTCAGCTCCGGATTCGTCGCCGGCCTGCGGACCGCGGGTCTCCACGGCCTTCCCGCCGACCAGGTCGTCCGGCTGCGCGACCACGGGGTGTCGACCGAATGGCTCGGCGCCATCCGCAAGGCCGGCTACACGACGCTGTCGGTGGACGAGATCATCAGCCTGGCCGACCGGGGGCTGTCGTCCGACTACATGGTCGCCCTCGGCGCGGCGGGCTATCGCAGGCTGCCCGTGTCCCAGATCGCCCTGTTGCGCGACCACGGCGTCTCCGCCGCCTGGCTCACGGGCGTGCAGAAGGCGGGCTATGGCGAGCTGTCCATCGAGCAGCTGGTCGCCCTGCGCGACCGCGGCGTCTCGGCGGAGTTCCTGGAAGGCATCCGCCGCGCCGGCTACCGCAAGCTGTCGCCCGACGAAATCCTGCTGCTGCGCGATCATGGCGTCAGCACCGACTATGTGCACGAGGTCGTGGCGGTGGGCTACGGCGCCATGTCGCCGGGCGACATCACCCGCATGCATGACCACGGCCTCTCCGGTTCCGCCCTGCAGAAGGCGGCGTCATTTGGCCGCAGGCTCAGCGCCGACGAGATCATCCGCCTGCGCGACGCGGGCGCCATCTAGGGCCCCGTGACACCGCGGACCGTGGCGACTTAACCGTATCGAAGTCTTCTGCTGCGCCGAGTTGGCCGCCAGATGCGTTCAACGGTTGTTGTATCCCGATGCCCGCCGACACCGCCTTCCGTCGCACCATGACCCTGATGGCCGCGGGCAAGCCGCTGGCGGATGTGCTGGAAGCGATCGTCCTGTCCGCCGAGGCCGAGGCGCCCGACATCCTGTGCAGCATCCTGCTGCTGGACGAGAGCCGCCGGCGGCTCAGCCTCGGCGCCGCGCCCAGCCTCCCAGAATTCTACAACGAAGCCATCGAAGGCGTGGAGATAGGCCCGGAGGTCGGCTCCTGCGGGCGGGCGATCGCCCTGAACGAGCGGGTGATCGTCGAGGACATCGAAACCCACCCGTACTGGAAGGACTTCAAGGACCTGGCGGGCCGCGCGGGGCTCAGATCCTGCTGGTCGCAACCCATCCTCGGCGGCGAGGGCGAGGTCGCCGGCGCCTTCGGCATCTATCATCGCGACGCCCGCGCGCCGACGGAGGACGACATCGCCTTCATCGAGGCGGCGGCCGAGCTGGCTTCGATCGCGATCGGCCGGCATCAGTCCGAAGCCCGCGCCCGGCATGCGCTGCGGGTCGAGAACGAGACCGCCCGCAATCTGACCACCTTCTTCGAGGTCTCCCTCGATATGCTGGTCATCCGCGACGCCGAATGCCGCTTCGTGAAGGTGAACCGGGCCTGGGAGGACGCGCTCGGCTATTCCGTCCCGGAGCTGGAAGGCCGGCCCATGCTGGACTTCGTGCACCCCGACGACATCGCCGGCACCCACGGGCACATGGAGCGCATGCGCACCGACGACGAGGTCATGGGCTTCGTCAACCGCTACCGCCACCGCAACGGCGACTACCGGCACTTCGAGTGGCGGGCCCGCCGGGTCGGCGACATGGTGTTCGGCGTGGCCCGCGATGTCACCGCGCGGCTCGCCGCCGAGGCCGAGCTGAAGGCCGCCAAGCAGGCCGCCGAGGCGGCCAACCAGGCCAAGAGCGACTTCCTGGCCAATATGAGTCACGAGATCCGCACGCCCCTGAACGGCGTCATCGGGGTGGTGGACGCCCTGGGGCGCACCGAGCTGCAACCCGCCCAGCAGGAGATGGTCAGCCTGATCGAGGGCTCGGCGGTGACGCTCGAGCGGCTGGTGTCCGACATCCTCGACGTCTCGAAGATCGAGGCCGGGCGGCTGGAGATCGAGAACCGGGTGTTCGACCTGCGCGGCGAGCTCGCCAACCTGGTGGAGTTGCATCAGCTCCGCGCCCAGGAAAAGGGGCTGGGCTTCCGCGCCGCGTTCGGCGACCTGGCCCGCGGCGAGTTCCACGGGGACAGCACCCGCATCAAGCAGATCCTGGGGAACCTGCTGGCCAACGCCGTGAAGTTCACCGCCAAAGGCGAGGTCCGGCTGACGGTCGAGGTAGTCGAGGGCGGGCCGACCGCGCAGCTGATGTTTGAGGTGCAGGACACCGGCGTCGGCTTCGATCAGGAGACCGCCGCCGGCCTGTTTCAGCGGTTCAGCCAGGCGGACACCACCATCACCCGTCGCTTCGGCGGCACGGGCCTCGGCCTGTCGATCTGCCGCTCGCTCGCCGAGATGATGGGCGGCGAGATCACCGCCCGTTCCGAACCCGGCCAGGGCAGCGTCTTCCGCGTCGCCCTGCCCCTGGCGCGGCGCGGCAGCCTCGAGGCCTATGACGAAAAGCGCCAGGCCACCGCCGAAACGCCGCCGCCCGAAGCGGTGTCCGCCCCGGTCGGCGAGACGCCGCTGCATGTGCTGCTGGCCGAGGACCATCCGACCAATCAACGCGTGGTCCAGCTCATCCTGGAGCCCCATGGGGTCAAGGTGACCGTCGTCGAAAACGGCCGCGAGGCAGTCGAGGCCATGGCCGACGTCGCCTACGACCTGGTGCTCATGGACATGCAGATGCCGGTGATGGACGGCCTGGCGGCGACGCGGGCGATCCGCGAGGCCGAACGCGCGCCGGGCGGCCGGGCGCGCACGCCGATCATCATGCTCAGCGCCAACGCGATGCAGCAGCACAAGCTCGACGCGATGGTGGCCGGCGCGGACCTGCACCTGGCCAAGCCGGTCACCGCCGCGGCCCTGGTGGCGGCGATCAGCGAGGTGCTTCAGCCGAGCGCCTCGGCCCAGGCGGGCTGACGCCGCCTCAGACGACCGCGCCCAACCGGCTCAGGGCCGCCTCAAGCTTGGCCTTGGCGGCTTCGGCCTCGGCCAGGCGGTCGCGGTTCTCCTCCACCACCTCCTCCGGCGCCCGGGCGACGAAGTCGGGGTTGGCGAGCTTCTTGGCGGTGCGGTCGATGTCGGCGCCCAGGGCGCCCACCTCCTTCGATAGCCTCGCGCGTTCGGCCGCGACGTCGATGAACTCCGCGACCGGCAGGGCGAGCGTCGCGCCGTCCACCACGTAGGGGATCGCGCCCACCGGCGCGGCGTCCACCACCTGCACGCCCTCGACCCGCAGCATCTGGCGGATCAGGGGTTCGGCGTCGCGCAGCACCGACTGCTGGCCCGCGCTGGCCTCGACCACCATCAGCGGCGGCCGGGCGGAGTTGGGCACGTTGAGTTCGGAACGCACCGAGCGGCCCTCGGCGATGGTTTCGACAATCAGGCCGATGACTGCGTCGGCCGCCGGGTCGATCAGGCTGTCCGGCAGGTCCGGCCAGGGCGCGGTCATCAGGAAGCCCTTGTGGGCGCGCGGCGCGCCCAGGTCGGCGGTCTGGGCCCAGAGTTCCTCGGTCAGGAATGGCATGACTGGGTGCAGCAGCTTCAGGATCACGTCCAGCACCCAGGCGGCGGTGGCGCGGGTCTCGTCGCGGGCGGCTTCGTCTGCGCTCGGTTCGTCGGGCTTGCCAAGGACGGGCTTGGCCAGCTCCACGTACCAGTCGCAGTACTGGCGCCAGATGAAGCGGTAGAGGCCGTCGGCGCAGGCGTCGAAGCCGCAGGTGTCCAGCGCCGCGGTCACAGCCTTGGCCGTGCGCGTGGTCTCGCCCACGATCCAACGGTTGAGCGGCAGTTTCACCTTCGCCGGGTCGAAGCCCTCGGCCCGCGCCGCGCCGTTCATCTGGGCGAAGCGGGTGGCGTTCCACAGTTTGGTGCCGAAATTACGATATCCTTCAATGCGTTCGCGAGAGAGCTTGATGTCGCGCGCCTGGCCCGACATGGCCGTCAGCGTGAAGCGCAGGGCGTCGGCGCCGTAGTCGTCCACCAGCTCCAGGGGGTCCATGACGTTCCCCTTGGACTTGCTCATCTTCTTGCCCTCGGCGTCGCGGACCAGGGCGTTGATGAAGATGCGCTTGAAGGGGACCTCGTCCATGAAGTGCAGACCCTGCATCATCATCCGGGCGACCCAGAAGAAGATGATGTCGAAGCCGGTGACCAGGGTGTGGGTCGGATAGAAGCGGGCCAAGTCCTCGGTCTTCTCCGGCCAACCCAGGGTCGAGAACGGCCAAAGCGCCGAGGAGAACCAGGTGTCGAGCACGTCCTCGTCCTGGCGCAGCGGCTCGTCACGGCCGTAGAGCTCGCGGGCCTCGCGCTTAGCCTCTTCCTCGGTCTCGGCGACGAAGATCTTCCCGTCCGGCCCGAACCAGGCCGGGATGCGGTGGCCCCACCAGAGCTGGCGGCTGACGCACCAGGGCTGGATGTTCCGCATCCACTCGAAGTAGGTCTTCTCCCAGGCCTTGGGGACGAAGACCGTGTCGCCCTGCTCCACCGCCTTGATCGCGGGCTTGGCCAGCTCCTCGGCGTTCACGTACCACTGGTCCGTCAGATAGGGCTCGACCACCACGCCCGAGCGGTCGCCGTGCGGCACCATGTGGCGGGTCTTCTCGATCCCGCGCAGCAGGCCGAGCGCCTCGAACGCCTCGACCACCTTCTTGCGCGCGGCGAAGCGATCGAGGCCGCGGTACTCGGGCGGCGCATTGTCGTTGATCCGCGCGAAGTCGTCGAAGACGTTGATCATCGGCAGGTTGTTGCGCTTGCCGACCATGAAGTCGTTGAAGTCGTGCGCCGGGGTGATCTTCACCGCGCCCGAGCCCTTTTCCGGATCGGCGTACTCGTCGGCGATGATCGGCACCGGCCGGTTCACGATCGGCAGGCGCACGGCGCGCCCGATCAGGGCCTGGTAGCGTTCGTCGCTGGGATGCACGGCGACCGCCGTGTCACCCAGCATGGTCTCAGGCCGGGTAGTGGCGACGACGATCTCGCCGGAGCCGTCCTCCAGCGGATAGGCGAAGTGCCAGAAGTGGCCGTCGACCTCGCGCTGCTCGACCTCCAGGTCCGAGATGGCGGTCTGGAAGTGCGGGTCCCAGTTCACCAGCCGCTTGTCGCGGTAGATGAGCTTTTCCCGGTAAAGGGTCACAAAGACCTTGCGAACCGCCGCCGACAGGCCTTCGTCGAGCGTGAAACGCTCGCGGCTCCAGTCGCAGCTCGCGCCCAGGCGCTTCAGCTGGTTGACGATGGTCCCGCCGGACTTGGCCTTCCACTCCCAGACCTTGGCGACGAAGTCGTCGCGGCCCAGGTCGCGGCGGCTCACATTGCCCTCGGCCGCCAGCTGGCGCTCCACCACCATCTGGGTGGCGATGCCGGCGTGGTCGGTGCCGGGCAGCCACAGCGCCGCCTTGCCGCGCATCCGCTCGAAGCGGATCAGCACGTCCTGAAGCGTGTTGTTCAGCGCGTGGCCGATGTGCAGCGAGCCGGTGACGTTCGGCGGCGGGATGACGATGGAGAACGGCTCGGCGGCCGGGTCGGACGTCGGCGCGAAGTCGCCCGAGGCCTCCCAGGCGGCATAGAGGCGCGGTTCGGCGGATTTGGGGTCGAAGGTCTTTTCAAGCATGGGTCAGGCTTACGGGTTCTGCCGGTGCATATATGCCCGCTCATCCCGGCGAAAGCCGGGACCCAAGCTGACTCGAAGATAACCAGAAACGATGGCGTCACCCGCAAGCGCCGCTTGGGTCCCGGCTTTCGCCGGGATGAGCGGTGATTTGAGGGCTAGCGTACTCGGCCGCGGGCGATGCGCTCGACCTCGGCCTCGACGGCCTGCTGGACGATGCCCGGCAGGTTGGTGTCGAGCCATTGCTGCAGCATGGGGCGCAGCAGTTCGCGCACCACGTCCTCGAGGGTGCGGTCGGACTGCGGCATGAGGATCGCCGCGGAGAGCTGGCCGAAGGCCGAGGCGGCGGCGGCGGCGGTGGGTTCGCTGACCAGGGCCTCGGCTGGCCGCGCGGCCGGCGCGGGCGCCTCGCTGGCCGGAGCGGAAAAGACATCTAGGTCGCCGTGCGTCTCGACCTTCTCCGTCAGCTCCAGCGCCTCGTCCTCTTCCTCGACCACCGGGGCGGGTTCGGGCTCAGGCGCGGGCGCGGCGGCGACGGGCTCCGGTTCGGGCGGCGGCGGCTCGGGCGCGGCCTCGGGCTCAGGCGCGGCGGCGACCGCCTCCTCGGCGGCGGCCTCGCCTTCCTCCGCGGCCGGAGCATCGTCTTCCGAGATGATGCGCCGGATGGAGGCGAGGATCTCCTCCATCGTCGGTTCTTGGGACGTCTGTTCAGACATGGGCCGCCGGCCGCCTCAGAGAAATGGAATCCGTGGACAGCCAGCCTAGCCCATTTTCAGCCGAAGGGGAGCCGCTTCAAAACGTCCCTATTTCTTGGGCGCGGCGGCGGGCGGCGCAACCGCGGGCGGCGGCTGCAGGCCCGGGCCGACGGCGCCCTCGCCCGCGATCGAGTGGCTCTGCGGGATCGGCGGCACGGCGATGGTCTTGTCGACCAGGGCGATCGGCTCCTCCCAGGGCACATAACCCAGGGAGAACCGCAGCTTCCGCGCATTGCGGGCCGGATCGTACTGGGTGACCGCCGGGATCAGGTTCCTGGCCTCCAGGCGGCCCATGGCGGCCAGCAGGTTGGCCGAGGCCACATATTCGTCGTGGTGGGCCGTGGCGGCGGACAGCTCGTCGGCGCGCAGCTCCTGTTCGGCGTTCAGCACGTCGATGGTGGTGCGCAAGCCCAGCTTGAGCTCGAGCTGGGTGCCTTCACGGGCCACCTGGGCGGCTTCCACCGACTGCTGGGTGGAATCGATGTTGGCGCGTGAGGAGATCAGCTGGTTCCAGGCCTGGGTGACCTGTTGCAGCACCGAGCGGCGCTGGGTCTCGATGGTGATCTTGTCGACGTTGTTGCGCTCGACCTGCTGGCGGATGCGCGATGAGGTGAGCCCGCCGGAGAAGATCGGCACCGTGACCACCGCCTGGCCGACGACTTCGCGGCTGAACTTGCCCTGATCGAACGGCGACACCCGGCCCGCGAAGCCGTAGTCCAGGCGCAGGGAGGCCTGCGGCATCCGCTCGGCGCGAACCTGGGCCACCCGGGCGCGGCTGGCCTGTTCGGCGTAGACCTGACCCTTGAGGACGGGGTTGTTCTTCTCGGCGATGTCGAAGGCGTCGTCGACGTTCTTCGGCATCAGGAAGGCCAGCGACGGCTCGGGGGCCAACTCGCCGGGGTTCTGGCCGACCGCCAGGGCGTAGTTGGCGCGGCTGATCGCCAGCTGGGAGGTCGCATTGGACGCGGACGCCACCGACTGGGCGTAGCGGGCTTCGGCCTGGGCGACGTCGGTGC
>JAFEDM010000215.1 GCA_018241625.1 Pseudomonadota bacterium
AGCAGGATGGCGTAGTCGATGGTGTCGGTGGTGTGCATCCCGGGATGGCGCGCGTGCCCCGCGTGATGGTCGGCGTCGGCGAACATGGCCTTGAAGACCGCATCCGTCGCCCGCCGCCGCTCTTCCGGATCGACTGCTTCCGGCGGGATGTCGATCACCCGGATCACCGTCCCGCCGGGCGGCGGCAGGACGCCGACATGCTCGGTCACCGTGTCCGGCGCATCGACCGGCGCCTGGGCGCCGAGGGTCCGCCAGAGGTTGTTGTTCCGGTAGCCCTCGCGGCCTTCCAGGGTCAGCATGGCGGGCGAGACCCCGTCCTGAGCGATATATGACCGGCCGGCGGCGTTGACGCCGGTCACGATCCGCCGCTGAGGCGCCAGGGTCTTCACTTGCCGCCCTTCCCGGCCACCGCGGGGCCGTATTCGATGGCGTTGAACACGAACTTGAACGTGCCCTGCGCCTGGCCGCGCATGGCGACCTCCGGCCCGAGCAGGAAGACCTTGCCCGCGCCATAGCTGCCGTCGACCACGCCCACCGTCCCGTCCAGCGCCTTCTGGCCCCAGGCCCAGCCGGAGCGCAGCGGGTCGGCGCCCTCGAACCAGGAGACCTGTTTGGCCGCGGCCGGGTCGGCGATCCTGAATACCGGGCTCGAGTCGAAGAACACGTCGACCTTGTCGCCGAACCCGTAGCCCAGCGGGTCCTTGTTATCGACCTTGGCCGAGAGGATGGAGCCCGGGATGTAGAATTTGGTCGAGGGCAGCGGCGCGGCCTTGCCGTCCTTGCCTGGGCCGACCAGCCCGCTCGTCGTGAGCTTCAGTTCCTCGCCCAGACGGGTGGAGCCGCCGATAGCGACGGCGGTGCCGCCCTTCTGCACGAAGGCCTCGATCTGCGGCAGGGTCTTCTCGTCGGAATAGCGGCCCAGCATCTTGCGGTACTTCTCCGGCACCTCGTCCGGCTTGGGCAGGCCGCGGCCGAAGCCGCCGCCGCCATAGCGCCCGCCGCCGCCCGGGATCGCGCCGTCGACGAACAGCAGCACGTCGTACTTGGCGTTGAGGTTCCCGGCGTCCAGCTCCGGTGCGTAGACCAGGCTGTAGGGGAACTCGAACTGCTCGACGACCCACTGCATCCAGCCGGAGGTGATCAGGCCGCCGTAGGTGTCGACGATGCCGATCCGCGGCGCCTTCAGCGCGATCTTCTCGCCCTTGGGCGCGGCGCCCATGGCGTAGGCGTCGACGCCCAGTTCGCCGACGCTCTTGCCGATGATCGCCTTGGCCTGGCCGCCCGCCGGCACCCAGACCGCGCCAGGGCCGAAGGTCTTGCCGTCGGCGCTGACCCCGTCCTTCAGCCAGAAGACCGGGACCTTGGCCTTCTGCAGGCGGTTGGTCAGGGTGAAGCTGTTGTTGGTGCGGTGGTCGATCACCCAGCCCGCGCCGCCGGCGCCCACTACCTTGCCGGGCGGCGGCGCCATCACCTCGTCGATCGGCTGGAACGGCCCCGAGAAGCCCTCGAGGATGCGGTCGAACTTCACCCCCATCTGGTAGCTGAGGTTATAGCCGGTGATGTCGTAGGGCTTGATCGGCGGGCCGCCCGGATATTCGAAGTCCTGCGGGTGGTCCTGCGGCTCGAACATGTCGAGCACATGCGGGCGATAGGCCGTGTCGCACATCACCACGAAGCTGCCGGCCGGGTAGGTCTTGCCGGCCACCGTGAACGGCGCGGTCGCCTTGTCCACCACGATGCCCGATTTGATCAGGGCGTTCAGGAACCGCACGGTCGTCGGCATGTCCGGCTGGTCCGGCGGCAGGATGTAGCCGCGCGGGTCGCGCTGGTCCGGCGCGTGCAGGACCGTCTGATAGAGCTTGGCGTCGACCACCGAGTTCGGGTCGCCGTTGCCGCCCAGGCCGTCGCCGCCGCGTTGCCGCTGCTGCGGGCCCTCGGCCTTGGCCGCCGCCTCGACCGCGGCGATCCGCTTGGGCGTGAAGGTCCAGCTGTCCGTGGCCGCCTTCTTCAGGGAGTTGTTCCCCATCAGCCAGCGGTTGAAGAGCAGGTCTTCCCGGTTCTTCGACGCATAGTCGATCGTCGCCCGGTTCATGGTCTTGATGTATTCGATGGTCGTCTTGAAGTGCCAGGTCTGCGGCGGCACCGGGTAGAGCTCGTCCTGGTTGGAGAGCTGCTTGGACGGCACCAGCGGCAGCTGCATCGGCGTCGGGCTGCCGATGATCTCGGTCAGGATGCCCACCACGTTGTGGAAGTAGCCGGTGGTGCGCAGGCCGCCGTTGAACCAGGTGGAATAGGGCGCCGCCGAACGCTCCGCCGAGCCCGGCTTGTCCTCGGCGATCAGCCGGCCGTGAATCGAGGCCGAGACCCCGTCCAGTTCCGACAGCACCAGCGGATCGTAGTGGTAGTTCGACGGGTTGCGGAACGGCGGCACGAAGACCACCGCGCCCAGCGGCCCGGTCTGGTGCTCGTTGTAGACGATCTGCGGGTACCAGTCCTTGAACATCGCCCGGTTGATCGCCGTCGTCTCGGGCATGTTGGACATGTAGTATTCGCGGTTGTTGTCGTGCCCGACGTAGCGTTGGTAGACCACCGGCAGGTCGGCCAGGCTGCGCGCCTTCGGATCGGGCTTGCGCATGTACCAGTCGGCGACGAGCTGCAGGCCGTCCGGGTTCGGCAGCACGTACATGGTCACGGTGTCGTTCAGGAAACGCAGGGTCTCCGGGTCGTTCCTGGAGACCATCTCGTAGACGATCTGGATCTGGGTCTGGGCGTTGGAGACCTCCGACGCATGCAGGCCGCCGTCGATCCAGACGAAGGCCTTGCCTTCCTTGGCCAAGGCGTGGGCCTGATCGGCGGTGACGCCCTTGGCGAGCGCAAGCTTTTTGGAGATGTCGCGCAGGTGCTCGAGGTTCTTGATGTTCTCCGGCGACGAGATCACCGCCATCCAGATGTCGCGGCCCTCGACGCTCTTGCCGAGGCTGACCAGCTTCATCCGGTCGCTCTCCGAGGCGAGCTTCTTCCAGTAGGCCGTCCCCTGGTCGTAGTTGGCTAGGTAGTAGTCGTCGCCCGGCTCGTTGCCGCTCAGCGCTTCCTTGGGCGTGGTGATGTGGGCGGTGGTGATCTGCGCGAACGCGGCGCCTTGCCAGGCCAAAGCGAGCGCGACTCCCCCCAAGAGAGCCGACTTGGCCAACAGTACGGACTTCATGGAAACTCCCCGATCCCCTGGAGGGCCGGACACGAACCGCCCTCAACGCCCTTCGCGACACTAGCGTCCCGTAGCGGCAGGTCGAGCCCTTGCAGCATGGTTTTGCGCGGATGTGTCCGCACGGAAGGATAGCCTTCCGCGATCGACGATTGCCGCGATCCGGAACAGCCGCGAATGCCGCTTGGCGGCGTCAGGGGCAGGCGCGAAATTCGATGAACGCACTATGGATTTTGGGAGCCGTGATGGCGGATCGTCGGGGGGTGATGAGCGGGCTCCTGGGCCTGGCCGCGAGCCCGGTGCTCGGGCGCGCGGCCGCCGCTTCGGAGGTGATCGAGGGTGGGCCGACCTGGAGCGAGTCGGCCATGGTGCTCTACTTCGATCCGGACCTGCGGAACGGCCTGTCGCTGCGCATCTCGCGCTACCCGGAGCGCGGCGCGACCTGGGTCTGGCTGCACCTGCTGGCCGATGGCGTGCTCTACACCTTCACCGACAGTCGCGTCCCTTGCTCACCCGACAAGATCACCGCTGAGCAGCCGTCGGCGACCTATCCATCGCCCGGCTTGAAAGCGTCGATTTCGCGCCTCGGGACATCCGCCGACCTGAAGTCCCTGTCCTTCACCGCCGAGGTCCGCGCCCATCGCGGCAGGAGCGGGGTCGATGGGCCGGGTGACAGCCCGGTCAGCGTCAAAGGCGTCTTCCATCCAGGCCCCCTGCGCGCCGGCTCGCCTAACGGCCGGTTCGAGCGCACCGGGCGGGTGGAGGCCACGATCCGGGCGGGCGGCCACACGATCCACGTAGGCGGCGTCGGCAAGGCGCACGAGCAGACCCAGACCAACCCGCGGTTCTTCTCGCCGTTTACCTACGCCATGCTCTGGAACGATCGCGCCGGCCTGATCGGCCTCCTGGCGCCCGCGCGCACCTATGGCGACCTCGACCAGGGCGATCGCGACACGCCCGTCGACCGCTTCCAGATCGAGCCCTGGGCGCCCACGCGCCGCTTCGCCGCCGTCCTGAAGGATGGCCGCCGCGTCGAAGGCTCGGCCGAGACCGTAGTCAGCTACCAGGTGCCAATCTTCGGCAAGCTGTGGAACGGCAATGTGGTCCGCGCCCAGATGGCCGGCGAGACCATGGTCGGCATGATCAACGACTGGAAGCCGAAGGAGCAACCCTATGGCCTCGCGTGACGCGGCCCTGCTCGCCCGCCGCGACCTGCTGGCGCTGGCCGCCGCTTTGCCCTTCGCTGGCCGCGCGGCGGCCCAGTCGCTGGGGCCGGAGACCGGACCGTTCGGCGTGACCAACGCCGACCACATGGACCTTGTCGACCCTGATCGCGGGCGCACGATCGCGACCCGCGCGCTCTTCCCGACCGAACCCGGTCGCTATCCGGTGATCATCTTCAGCCACGGCTTCGGCGGCTCGTACAAAACCTTCGGCATGACAGGCGTGGTCTGGGCCAGCCACGGCTACGTGGTGCTGCACCCGACCCACTCGGACTCCATTCTGCTCCCGGATCCCAAGATCAGGGCCGAAGAGGCGCAGGTTATGCGCCAAGTGCTTGCACGGCGCGGCGAGGGCGGAGCGCGGGGCGACCTGCAGTCGGCCTTCGTCAAGGTGCTCGACGACCCGTTCTTCATTGACAGCCGCCTGCGCGACGTGGGCTTCCTGTTGCGTGCGTTGAAGGATCGAAAGCTCGGCCTCGACCCGCGCGTGCTCGAACGCGCCGACACCGCCAAGCTCGGGATGAGCGGCCATTCCTACGGCGGCTACACCACCTTGGTCTGCGCCGGAGCCCGGCTGATCCCGCCCTCAGCCGCGCCGGTCCCGGCCGGGTTCGCCGGCTTTATCGGCATGAGCGGCCAGGGTCCTGGTCGCATGTCGCTGAACGACGACAGTTTCAAGGGCATGGTGAAGCCCTACATGGCCACCACCGGCACCCGCGATTTCGGCGCGGCCAACGAGACGCCGGCCTGGCGGCTCAAGCCCTACGAGCTCTGCCCGCCGGGCGGAAAGTACGCCGTGGTGGTGCAGGGCTTCCGCCACATGGACTTCGATCCGGTCCAGGGCGATCCCGAACTGGGCGCACGCGGCGCCATCCTGCGCAGATACCAACTGCAGTTCTGGGACAGCGTGCTGAAAGGCGGCCGCGCCGCCGGGGCCGCGCTGGCCGCCGCAGCGAAGGCCTCCGCCGAGACTGATCCCGTCTGGCTCAGGACTCGCTAGGCCGAGGCGAGCTTCCGCCGCTTGCCGAGGAAATAGACCGCCGACAGCGCCACCAGCCAGGGCACGCCGACGATCCAGGAGATCTGCCAGAACTCGGTGTCCAGCCCCATGGTCACCAGGATGGCCGCCAAGAGGGCAAGGCCGATGATCTGCGGGATCGGGAAGAAGGGCGTGCGCACCGGCAACTCGGCGGCCTTGTGCCGGCGGCGGAAGGCGAAGTGGCTGACCAGGATCGCCATCCAGACGAAGATCGCCCCGAACAACGAGACCCCGAACAGGTAGTTGTAGGCCGCCGGCGTCAGCTTCGAGACCATGGCCGCCGCCACGATGGCCAGGCCCGAGAAGACGATCGCCTGCGCCGGCGCGCCCAGCCGGTTCAGCACCCCGAACGGCCCGGGCGCATAACCCCCGCGCGACAGCGAGAACAGCATCCGTCCGGTCAGGTAGGTGTTGGCGTTCATGCTGGAGAGCGCCGCGGTCAGCACCACGAAGTTCATGATCCCGGCGGCGTAGGGAATGCCGGTGTGGGCGAAGACCTTCACGAAGGGGCTCTGGGCGACGACCTTCGCCCCCACGTCGGTCCAGGGGATGAAGCTGACCAGGATGGTGAGCGCCAGGATGTAAAAGAGGAACAGCCGCAGGGCCATGGACCGCAGGGCCGCCGGAATGGCGCTCTTGGGGTCGGGCGTCTCGGCGGCGGTCACGGCGATCAGTTCCACTCCGATGAAGGAGAAGATGCCGATGATCACCCCCATCCAGATGCCTTTGAGCCCGTGCGGCGCGAAGCCGCCGGGCAGGCCGGAAAGATTGTGGAAGCCCACCGCCGGCTGAGCCACGCCCAGGATCGCCGCGCCGCCCAGGATGATGAAGAGGACGATGGCGGTGACCTTGATCAGGGCGAACCAGTACTCGAACGTCCCGAAGTTCTTCACCGAGCGGGTGTTCAGAAAGATGATCGCCGCGGCGAAGCCCAGCGACCAGACCCAGACCGGCACGCCCG
>JAFEDM010000216.1 GCA_018241625.1 Pseudomonadota bacterium
ATGGTCGCGGCGCTCGCCTATGAGCAATCTTCGGACACGCTCTGGGGCTGGGACCGTTCAACGTCCAGCCTGAACCAGTACGCCACCGACGGTTCGCTGCTGCAGTCGCAGTCCATCGACGTCGCCAGCTACGGCGTCAGCAACCCCTGGGGCGGCGAAATGGCCATGTCGGCCGGCGCGGCCCCGGAGCCCGCCGCCTGGGCCTTGATGATCCTGGGCTTCGGCGCCGCCGGTGCCCACCTGCGCCGCCGCCGCGTCGTGGCGGCCTGATAGAACCGAAAAGGCCAGCGAGCGCCGCCCCCGACGGGGCGGCGCTTTGCTATGTGCGCTCGGCGTCGGCTGGGCGAAGGGCCCCGCTCAGCGACCGGTGAACACCGCCGGCCGTCGTTCGAGGAAGCTGGCGACGCCCTCCTTGTGATCGTCCGAGGCGAAGCACTCGGCCATGGCGGCCAGATGGTGGCGCATGTGCTCGGCGACATCGCGCTCCAGGCCGCGCCAGACCAGCTCCTTGGCGCGGGCGGCGGCGAAGGGCGAGGTCTTGAGGTACAGGCGCGCCTCGGCGCGGGCGGCGTCCTGCAGCGCCTCCGGCTCGACGACCTGGTGGGCATAACCGATGCGCAGCGCCTCCTCCGGCTCGAGGAAGGCGGCCGAGTACAGCAGGCGCAGGGCCCGCTGGGGCCCGATGAGCCGCGGCAGCAGCCAGGACCCCGCGCCGGTGTCCGGCACGAGACCGCGCTGGCCGAAGTTCCAGGCGATCCGCGACCGGGTGGACATGATCCGCACGTCGCACTGGCTGGTGAACTCCGCGCCCATGCCCATGGCCGCGCCGTCGATGGCGCCGATCACTGGCTTCGGCAGCCGCAGGAGCGGCCAGGTCTGCGCCTCCGCGCCTCTGCGCGCCGCCGGTCCGCCCGCGCCGCGCGAGGCCTGCGGCGTGTCCTGCAGGTCGCTGAGGTCCGTCCCGGCGCAGAACGAGCCGGGCGCCCCGGTCACGATCACCACCCGGGCCTTGGGGTCCGCGCCGATCGCCGCGATCGCCGCGTTGAAGGCGCCCAGCATGGCGTAGGTCATGGCGTTGCGCTTTTCGCGACGGTCGATGGTGATCGTGGCGATCCCCTCGTCATCGACCTCCTGACGGATGTGATGCGCGGTCATCGGCCCCTCCGTGGGTAGGGTGGCGAACGCCAGTTGGGCCTAGCGCTTCTCGCTGGGCGTCAGCGTGGCCAGGTTGAACCCGTCCCCGGCGCCCAGCAGGTAGTAGTGGCCGCCGTTGGGCTGTTCGCGGCCATCGTGGATGAACACGTGGCCGACGCCCAGGACCTTGAAGCCCTCGTGCTTCACCTCGATGGCGGTGGACTGGTCGATGCCGATGCCCAGCAGGTCGGGATGCTTGGTCACCACCGCGTCGAGGTCGCCTTCGCGGTGGCGGGCGGTGACGTGCTGGTCGACGGCGGCGCCGGTGATCAGCGAGAAGCCCTGCTCGTAGCCCGGGGCCATGACCACGTCGTTCCCCGACCGCGCGCCGCGAACCATGTAGGAGGCCTGGATCGAGGCGCCGGCCGAGGTGCCGCCGGCCACGCCGCCGCGGGCCAACAGGTTGTGGATCTCGGCTTCCGTCTTGGTGCCGAGGTAGCTGTCCACCAGATGCCATTGGCGGCCGCCCACGAACCAGACCGCCCGGGCGCGCTTCAGCGGGGCCACGAAGGCGTCGCTGTCCGCCTCCTTGCGGTCGGTGGTGTGCAGGACGGTGAGGTGGGTCGCGCCCAGCGCCTGGAAGATCTTCAGGCAGTCGCAGTCCGCGCCGTACTTGGCCTCGCCGCCGGCCGTCGGGATGACCACGATCTCGCTGTCCTTGCCGCCGGCCAGCTGGATGAAGCGCCCCAAGATCTCCGGCCCCAGCTTGCCGCCGCCGGCGATGATCAGGGTCCCATGCTCCGGCCCGCGCACCACGGGCGGCGGGTTCGGGGCGTTGGCGGCGTGAGCCGCCGAGGCGGCGAATGCGGCGGCGAACGCCAGGGCGATGGCGCTGAGGCGGAAGGTCATGGAAATCCCCGGACTGGAAGCTGACGTCCGGACACCTCAACCCAATGCCCGGACGAAATCCAGACCTTGCGGGCCTTGGGTTCGCCGCCTTCGTCTGTTAGAGCCGTGGGCCATGACGAAGGTCCTGAAAAGCGCGCGAATTATCCGCCCGGCGTGACGCCGGACGTCTCCGTCTGCGCGCGCCGGGAAGACCGCACCTCCCTTAGGACCACCTTGGAAAGTTCCATGGCCGACGACGCCACGCCCCAAGACACGCAATCTGGCCGCGACTATCGCGAAACCGTCTTCCTCCCCGAAACGCCGTTCCCCATGCGCGCGGGCCTGCCGCAGAAGGAGCCGCAGATCCTGGCCGCATGGGCGAGCGCGGACCTCTACCATGCGATGCGCAAGGCCCGGCAGCACGCCGGGGCGCCGCTCTATGTGCTGCATGATGGGCCGCCCTATGCGAACGGCGCCATCCACATCGGCCACGCCCTGCAGAAGACGCTGAAGGACTTCGTCGTCCGCTCGCGGTTCCTGCTGGGCTACGACGTCGACTACGTGCCCGGCTGGGACTGCCACGGCCTGCCGATCGAGTGGAAGATCGAGGAGGAGCTTCGCGGCCAGGGGCGGCGCAAGGACGAGGTCTCCAAGGCCGAGTTCCGCACCCGCTGCCGCGAATACGCCGCCCACTGGATCGACGTCCAGCGCGAGGGCTTCAAGCGCCTGGGCGTGATCGGCGATTGGGAAAACCGCTACGCGACCATGGACTACGGGTCCGAGGCGGCGATCGTCGCCGAGTTCCACAAGTTCGTGATGAGCGACCAGCTCTATCGCGGCTCGAAGCCGGTGATGTGGAGCCCGGTGGAACGCACGGCCCTGGCCGACGCCGAGGTCGAATACCACGACCATGTCTCGCCCACGATCTGGGTGAAGTTCCCGGTGGTGGAGGGCTCCAACGCCGTGGCCAACGCCAGCGTGGTGATCTGGACCACTACGCCCTGGACCATCCCGGCCAACCGGGCGGTGAGCTACAATCCCGATATCGCCTATGCGGTCTACGCCGTCGACGAGATGGAGGAGGGCCTGGAGTTCGAGCCCTGGGCCAAAGCCGGCGACCGGCTGATCGTGGCGGAGAAGCTGGCGGGCGACGTCATGGCCGCCGCCAAGGTTTCGAAGTTCCACAAGGTCGAGGCGGTGGACTGCGAGGGCATGGTGCTGGCCCATCCGCTGGCGGCGCTGGACGGCGGCTACGGCTTCCAGGTGCCGATGCTGGCCGGCGACCATGTGACCGACGACGCCGGTACCGGCTTCGTGCACACCGCGCCTGGCCACGGCGCCGACGACTACGCCGTCTGGCTGGCGCACGGCCATCGCGAGATCCCGGACACTGTCGACCCGGACGGCGCCTACTATCCGTCCGTGCCGCTGTTCGCCGGGCTGAAGGTGCTGGAGACCGAGGGCAAGAAGGCCGGCAAGTTCGGCCCGGCTAACCCGGCGGTGATGGAGAAGCTGATCGAGGCCGAGGCGCTGCTGGCCCGCGGCCGGATCGAGCACTCCTATCCGCACAGCTGGCGCTCCAAGGCGCCGGTGATCTTCCGCAACACGCCGCAGTGGTTCATCCGCATGGACGAGCCCCTGGACGACAAGGCCCACAACGGCCGCACCTTGCGCGAGACGGCGCTGGAGTCGATCGAGGCCACCGCCTTCTATCCGGCCGGCGGCAAGAACCGCATCCGGGCCATGGTCGAGAGCCGGCCCGACTGGCTGATCAGCCGCCAGCGCGCCTGGGGCGCGCCGCTGGCCATGTTCGTCGACAAGGAGACCGGCGCGCCGCTGCACGACGCCGCCGTCAATAAGCGCATCGTCGACGCCATCCGCGCCGAGGGCGCCGACGCCTGGTTCACACGGCCTTCCTCAGACTTCCTCGGCGAGCACAAGCCCGAGCGGTTCGAGAAGGTCGAGGACATCCTCGACGTGTGGTTCGACTCCGGCTCGACCCACGCCTTCACCCTGGAGGGCCGGGCGCACACCCGCTGGCCCGCCGACCTCTATCTGGAAGGCTCCGACCAGCATCGCGGCTGGTTCCAGTCGTCGCTGCTGGAAAGCTCGGGCACCCGCGGGCGCGCACCCTATGACGCCATCCTCACCCATGGCTTCACCATGGACGAGAACGGCGAGAAGATGTCGAAGTCCAAGGGCAATGTGGTGGATCCCGAGCAGGTGATCCGCGAAAGCGGCGCCGAGATCATCCGGCTGTGGGCGGCGATGATCGACTATTCGGACGACAGCCGGATCGGCAAGACCGTGCTGCAGACCACCTCCGACGCCTACCGGAAGCTGCGCAACACGGTGCGCTACCTGCTGGGCGCGCTGGCCGACTATTCGCCGGACGAGGCCGTGGAACTCAGCGAAATGCCGCCGCTGGAGCGCTACATCCTGCACCGGCTGTGGGAGCTGGATGGCCAGGTGCGCAAGGCCTACGAGGGCTATCTGTTCCAGGACGTGATCCGGCCGGTGATGGACTTCTGCCAGGAGGACCTGTCGGCGCTGTTCTTCGATATCCGCCGCGACAGCCTCTACTGCGACCGGCCCGATGCGCTTCGCCGCCGCGCGGCGCGCACAGTGATGCAGGCCTGCTTCAGCCGCCTGACCGCCTGGCTCTCGCCGCTGATCCCCTTCACCATGGAGGAGGCCTGGACCACCCGCTATCCGGACGCCGGGTCGAACAGCCTGCGCGTGATCCCGGAGACGTCCGCGGCGTGGCGCAACGACGACGAGGCCGCCCGCTGGGCCAAGGCCAAGGCGGTCACTTCGGTGGTCACCGGGGCGCTGGAGGTCGAGCGGCGCGAGAAGCGGATGGGCGCGGCGCTCGAGGCGGCGCCGGTGGTCCACATCGCCGAGCCCGAGCTGATGGCCGCCTTCGATGGCCTGGACGCCGCGGAGGTGTTCCGCACCAGCCAGGCGACGCTGACCGGCGGCGATGGGCCGAGCGGCGCGTTCCGCCTGCCCGAGGTTCCCGGCGTGGCCGTCCAGCCGGTGCGCGCCGAGGGCCGCAAGTGCGCGCGCTCCTGGCGCATCCTGCCGGAGGTCGGTTCCGACCCGCGCTACCCCGACCTGTCGCTGCGCGACGCCGACGCCGTGGCCCATTGGGACGCGACCCACAACAAGGCCGACGCATGAGCAAGCTGGGCCGCATGGCCATGGTCCTGGCCGTCCTGGTGGTCATCGTCGACCAGGCGGTGAAGTACTGGATCCTCAACATCCTGCACCTGGGCGAGGGGCAGTCGGTGCCGCTGGTCTGGCCGCTGCGCCTGACCGGGGTCTGGAATCCGGGCGTCAGCTTCGGCTTCCTGCAGAGCCACCAGGGGATCGCGCGCTGGCTGCTGACGGCCTTTTCGGCGATCGTCGCGGTGGCGCTGATCGGCTGGGTGCGCAAGTCGGACCGGCCGCTGTTCGCCACCGCGCTCGGGCTGGTGATCGGCGGGGCCGTCGGCAACGCCATCGACCGCGTCCACCTGGGCCAGGTGGCCGATTTCATCGACGCCTCGGCCCTGCATTTCCCGTGGATCTTCAACATCGCCGATTCGGCGATCACCATCGGCATCTGCCTGCTGCTGCTCGACATGCTGCGCCAGGACGGCAAGGCGGCCTCGGCCAATGGCGGGGCCAGCACCGGCTCCGGCGGTGGTGCGGCCTGATGGAACGTTGGCGCGCGGGCCCGTTTGCGCTATCCACTCCCCTTCCGGCCGGGGGCGGCCTTGGAGTCCTAGGTTAGATGAGCGTCAATCGCGTGTTCGTGACTGCGGCCCTGGTGGCGGCGGCCGGCCTCACTGGGAGCACTCTCGCCGGGTGCGCCTCGACCCGTAATGCGCTCGGCATGAACAAGGTGACCCCGGACGAATTCCGCGTGGTGACCAAGGCCCCGCTGGTGGTGCCGCCCGACTTCGCCCTGCGCCCGCCGGCGCCCGGTAAGCCGCGCCCGCAGGAACTGCAGCCGGAAAGCGCCGCGCGCACCGCCCTGTTGGGCCAGCAGGAAGGCGAGGCCCGCTCGGAAGGCGAGAAGCTGCTGGTCGCCAAGGCCGGCGCCGAAAAGGCCGATCCCCTGATCCGCTATGTGGTCGACGACGAGTTCGGCGATGTTGCGCACAAGGAGAAGAGCTTCGCCGACAAGGTGATGTTCTGGCGCGCCGACAAGTCCGCCACCGCGGCCGCCGCGCCGAAGCCGGTGGGCGACGACGCGACCCCGATCGACCCGGGCGCCGAGGCCGAGCGGATCAGCAAGCTGACCGGCGGCAAGACCGTGGTCATCGCCCGCGAAGGCGACAAGAAGCTGAAGCTGCCGGGGCTCTAAGAGTCATCCCTCCTCTTCAGGGGAGGGACAGGCCGCGTAGCGGCCAGGGTGGGGAAATCGGGATCATCCCGAACCTCCGCACGCCGGCCCACGCTTCCCCACCCGTCTCGCTAGCGCTCGCCACCCTCCCCTGAAGAGGAGGGATGATTCCACTGAAATGCCGCCTCGAGGCCCACGCCGAAGACGTGGGCGATGCGGAAGGCCGCCTCGAGCGAGGGCGAGTACTTGCCGGCTTCGATGGCGGCGATGGTCTGGCGGGTCATGCCGATGGCCTCGGCCAGCTGCGCCTGGGTCATCTCGCCGTGCTCGAAGCGCAGGCGGCGGATCTGGTTGCTGATCGCCGAACCACCTTTTTGAGGACTTTGGGCCACCCGCTCAGGACCCGCGCCGGAACATGACGATCTGGGCGACCGAGACCGTGAGCGTGGCCAGCACCACGTTCAAGAGCGCGAAGTTGAGCATGTCCAGCGCGGTGTGCCCGAAGTGGATCGGGACGATCAACGCCACCGTCAGCACCGTCAGCACATAGTATCCCAGGCTCTGCGCGCGCCATTGGATCTGGGTCTCCCGCTCGTCCTTCGGGGCCTTGGCCTCCTTGGGCGAAAGGGCGGCGGCCACGATGTGCAGCGCCGCCTGCAGCACCACCAGGCCGATCACGCAGATCAGCAGCAGGAAGAGGCTCTCGAAGCCGTGGACGTGGCCGGTGGCCAGCACCCAGAAATAGGCGGCGAAGCAGGGGAACACCGTCACCAGGGTGATCCAGGCGGACTTCTCGCGGAACGACATCGACGCCCTCTTACGTAAAGTTCATTCGACATGATGTGTAATATCTTTTACATCATGTCTGAGTTTCTTGGCATGGCTTAGCAGCCTCGCGATGCGGCGACAACCGCCGGCGGGCGCCGGGGCCCTCTGCCGCAGCCTGGAGCTACCGAGACATGATCCGACTTCTCCCCACCCTGGCCGCCGCCGCGGCCCTCGCCATCGCCGCCCCGGCCTTCGCCCAGCATCCCGCGCCGCCCAGCGGGAACAGCGCCAACCTGCAGGGTAACGACGAGCAGGCCTGGATCAACGATCCGCACATGCACGCCTGGTTCGAGCTCACCCGCACGGCCTTCGCCGGCGGACCGGCCAAGATCGACGTGGACGGCTATGAGCAGAAGTCCTTCGCCATTTTCCGCGACTTCGCGCCGAAGATGCACATGACGCCGGAGGGCATGGTCGACCACCTGAAGCTGATCCCGCGCCAGGTGGTGCAGATCGTGAAGGACGACCCACACGTGCTCGACAGCTACGACAACTTCGTCGCGGCCACCTTCGGGCCGCGGTAGCTACTCCGCCTCGTCGCCCGGGGTGGTGACGGTGAAGCCCTTGGCGCGGAGCTGGTCCAGCACGCCGCCCTGGGCCAGCAGGGGCCGCAGCGGAACGACGGCGATGGCGTGGCCGGGCTTCTTCAGCGCGTGCTCGATGTCGGCGACCTGGTCGGCCTTGGTCTTGGCGTCGAAGGCCGCCGCGCCCGGCACCAGGGCCATGCAGCGTTCGAAGGTCCGCTCGTTGCCCAGAGCCGCGCGCACGTCGCCGACGGCCCAGGCGCGGGTCGCCGCCTGGGTGACGCCCGGCCCGGCCTCGGCCTGCGCCAGCACGGCGTCGAAGCAACCGCGCGCGGCGGCCGGCGGGGTGCGGATCACTGCCCCCATCAAGGGGCCGATGCTGTAGGCCTTCTGCGCCACCGGCACGTGCGCCCGCTGGGCCAATAGCTTGATGAGCTTGGTCGGGTCGGTGGTCGTGAGGCTGTTCTTGTCGCGGTAATCGGTGGCGAGCAGCAGGCCGGCGGCGAGCGCGTTCTTGGTGTCGTAGCGCTTGGCTGGCTGGCCCAGCTTCTCCCGCACGGCGACGAACCGGGCCTGGGTCGCGGGGTCCAGCGTCGCCTCGAACGGCCCGCCGCCCTTCAGGCGCATGAAGTTGAAGGCCGCGCCGAACAGGCCGGTAATGGTCACGTGGACGTCCTGGAACGGCAGGATCACCTCGTTGGCGCCGGCCAGGCGGCGTTCGAACACCGCCCGGTCCCAGGCCATGCGCTTGGGCGCGAGCGACGGCGAGCCCAGCACATAGACTGTCGAGCTCCCGTTGGAGACGGTCCACCAGGCCGGGCCGGGCAGCCTGGCGGTGACCACCAGCTCTTCGACGATCACCGAGTCGGGATCGTTGGGATCGGGCCGTGCGGCGGTCAGCGGGACCTGGGCCCAGGCGGGCAGGGCGACAGCCGCGGCGAGCAGGGCGGCAAGAAGGTGGCGGGTTCGCATGGGCGGGTCCGGAATCGTCCTATAGTGTGCCGAGAGCCTCGCCATGCCGATCCGCCGCCTGCCACCCGAAACCGTCAACCGCATCGCCGCCGGCGAGGTGGTGGAGCGTCCGGCCAGCGCGGTCAAGGAGCTGGTGGAGAACGCGCTCGACGCGGGCGCGACCCGGGTCGAGGTCCAGGCGGACGGCGGCGGCCTGACCCGCATCCTGGTGGCCGACGATGGCCAAGGTTTGTCGGCCGAGGAGCTGCCCCTGGCCATCGAGCGGCACGCGACCTCGAAGCTCAGCCCCGACGACGCCGGCGACTACGACCTGCTGCACATCGCCACCCTGGGCTTCCGCGGCGAGGCCCTGCCCTCGATCGGCTCGGTCGCCCGGCTGGCGATTTCCAGCCGCGCGAAAGACCAGGCGGACGCGCACGCGATCCTGGTGGACGCCGGCGCGGTCGGGCCGGTGACGCCGGCGCCTTTCCCCGATCCTCATGGGGCGCGGGTGGAGGTGCGCGACCTGTTCTACGCCACCCCGGCGCGGCTGAAGTTCATGAAATCCGAGCGGTCCGAGGCCATGGCCATCGCCGAGGAGATCAAGCGCCAGGCCATGGCGCACGAGGCGGTGAGCTTCGTCCTCGACCTCGACGGCAAGCGGACCCTGCGCCTGCCGGCCGAGACAGCGGGCGACGAAGGCCGCCTCGCCCGGCTGTCGGCGATCATGGGCCGGGAATTCTCCGACAACGCGCTCCTGATCGACCACGAGCGCGAGGGCGTGCGGCTTTCCGGCTATGCGGGCCTGCCGACCTACAACCGCGGCAACGCGGCCCACCAGTACCTGTTCGTCAACGGCCGGCCGGTGCGTGACCGGTTGCTGCAGGGCGCGCTACGCGCGGCCTACGCCGACTTCCTGGCCCGCGACCGCCATCCGCTGGCGGCGCTCTACGTCGAGCTCGACACGGCTTTCGTGGACGTCAATGTCCACCCGGCCAAGGCCGAGGTGCGGTTCCGCGACCCGGCCCTGGTGCGCGGCCTGATCGTCGGCGGCCTGCGCCATGCGCTGGCGAGCGCCGGGCATCGGGCCTCGACCACGGTGGCGAGCGCGGCGTTGGGCGGCTTCCGGCCGGGCTCCGGCTGGACACCGCCGCCGCGCGCCACGGGCTATTCCGCCTGGGCGCAGGGCGGTTGGTCGCCGACGCCCCAGGGGTCGGCGCTCGCCGCCGCGGTCCAGGCGATCCCGGGGCTGTCGGAGGTATCGGCGCGCGCCGAAGCCCTCCCCGAGTTCGGCGTGGCGGAAGACGCTGCGCCGGCGCCGGTGTTCGACCCCGTCGACTATCCGCTGGGCGCGGCGCGGGCGCAGGTGCACGAGACCTACATCGTCGCCCAGACCCGCGACGGCGTCGTGATCGTCGACCAGCACGCGGCGCACGAGCGGCTGGTCTATGAGCGGATGAAGGTGGAGATGGCGGCCGAGGGCGGCGTGGCGCGACAGGCGCTGCTGCTGCCGGAGGTGGTGGAGCTGGATCCCGCCGAGGCCGAGCGGGTGGCCGCCAAGGCCGAGGAGCTGGCGGCTCTGGGCCTTGTGGTCGAGCCGTTCGGTCCGGGCGCGATCCTGGTGCGCGAGACGCCGGCCCTGCTGGGCGAGACCGACGCGGCCGGCCTGGTGCGCGACATCGCCGACGACCTGGCGGAGAACGGCCAGGCCCTGGCGCTGAAGGAGCGGCTGGAGGACGTCTGCTCGACCATGGCCTGTCACGGCTCGGTGCGCGCCGGGCGGCGGCTGACGGCGCCCGAGATGAACGCCCTTCTGCGCCAGATGGAGGCCACGCCGCATTCCGGCCAGTGCAACCACGGTCGGCCCACCTATGTGGAGCTCAAGCTGGCCGACATCGAGCGGCTGTTCGGGCGGCGATGAGCGCGGCGCCGATCGATCCCGCGAGGGCCCTGGGCCTGCGTCCGGCCAGCCCGCAGCCCGCGCCCTGCAAGGTCTGCGGCGGCGCCTCGCCGCTGTTCGGGGTCGTGGACTTCGCCAGGATCTGCGATGAGCCGCGGGCCAAGGTCCAGCCGCTGACCGGCGCCGCGGTCTACTACCGGCGCTGCCAGGTCTGCGGCCTGATCTTCAGTGACGCCTTCGACGACTGGAGCCACGCCGACTTCGCGGCGCACGTCTACAACGACGTCTATCTCGAGATCGACCCGGACTATGTGGAGCTGCGCCCGAACAACCAGGCGCAGGTGATCGCGGCGACCTTCGGCGCCTCGATGGGCGAGATCGACGTCCTGGATTACGGCGGGGGCACCGGAAAGCTGGCGGCCGGGCTTCGCGAGCGCGGCTTCCGCAGCGCCGCCAGCTATGACGCCTTCTCGCCGGAATTCCGCGAACGCCCGCAGCGGCGGTTCAACCTGGTGACCTGCTTCGAGACCCTGGAGCACATGCCGGACCCGGTCGGCGGCGCCTCCGACATCGTGAGCCTGATGGAAGACGACGGCCTGCTGCTGTTCTCCACGCTGGTGCAGCCGGCCAATATCGCCGAGATCGGGCTGCGCTGGGGATATGTCGGCCCACGCAACGGCCACATCACCCTGCACACTCGCCAGTCGCTGGCCCGGCTGTTCGACCGCTTCGGCCTGAAGACGGCGTCCTTCGACGACAACATCCACGTGGCCTTCCGCACCTTGCCGCCCTGGGCGCGGCATCTGATGGCAAGCTAGCGTCACAGGAAGGCGCCTCCCCCGCCGAGCAAGGGGAGGCGCCACAGAGCTCAGCCGAGCGCCGCCTCCGCATAGGCCTTCATCGCCGCGGCCATGTACTCGGCCAGGCCCGGCTGGCGGCCGTCGTAGCGGGCGCGGAAGCGAGGATCGTCGACGTACATCTGGCCCAGGCCAGCGAAGGCTTCGGCCGGCGCTTCGCGGTTCCAGCCCTTGCTGACCCAGGCGTGCTGGCGCTTCATCAGGGCCTGCACCGCCGCCGCGTCGGCCGGCAGGCCGTCCGCCAGGGCCTTGGCCATGCCCGCCTCGATCGCCTCGACCTCGGCCTGCATGGCGTCGTAGTCGGCCTGCTTCCAGCCGGCCATGCCCTGCTTGGCGTGGTCGATGTGGCCCTGCATGGCGGGGCCGTGCCTGTCGACCAGCTCCTTCTCGTAGGCTTCCTGCTGCTTGGGGTCGAAACCCCGGTACATCGCTTTCTCGTCCATCTTCGCTTCTCCTTCCAGGGACGCGAGGGTCTGGTCGATCGTGCGCATGAGCTCGCGGTAGCGCCTGGTCTGCGCCTCCAGCTTCGCGCGGTGGGCCTTGAGCGCGGCCACCTTGTCGAAGCCTTCCGCGTCCAGCGTCCGCCCGACCTCCTCAAGCGAGAAGCCGAGCTCGCGGTGGAACAGGATCTGCTGCAGGCGCAGCAACTCCTCGCGGCCGTAGTAGCGGTAGCCGTTGGCGCCGACGCAGGCGGGCTTGAGCAGCCCGATCTCGTCGTAGTGGTGCAGCGCGCGGACGGAGACGCCCGACAGCTTCGCCACCTGTTTCACCGTCCAGCCCTGCACAGGATCGTCCTTCCTCGTCGATGGACGCACCTATCAGGGCTCACGGCGCGTGAGGGTCAAGCCGCCGCGGACTCGAAGCCGAGCGACGGGACGACCGGCTGCTGCAGGACCGCGCTCATGGCCTCCAGCAGGCGCTCCGGCTTCACCGGCTTTTCGACCACGCCGTTCATGCCGCAGACCCGGTAGAAGGCGGCGTCGGCGGGGTCGGCGTTGGCGGTGAGCGCCAGGATCGGCGCCTGGGAGCCCGGCGCGCGGCCGGAGCGGATGCGGCGGGTGGCCTCGACGCCGTCCATGCCGGGCATCTTCACGTCCATCAGGATCAGGCCGAAGCGGCCGGTGGCGGCGGCCTCCACGGCCGCGGCGCCGTCCTCCACCGCCTCGCAGGTGCAGCCGAACATCTCAACCAGGGTCTGGGCGACCATGCGGTTGGTGGCGTTGTCGTCGACGACCAGCACATGCAGGGCGCCGCCCGCGGCCTCGACGGGACCGGCGACCGGGCTGGCCTCCTGCGGCTTCGGCAGCCAGTGCAGGGGCGCGGTGAAGGTGAAGAGCGCGCCGCCGTCGGGCCGGTTCACCGCCTCGATG
>JAFEDM010000217.1 GCA_018241625.1 Pseudomonadota bacterium
CAGGGCCTGAACCATCGGGCGGCTCAGTAGCCGAAGCGCGGCCGTGGGTAAAGTGATCGCCACCCTAGGCGATCATCCCGGAAAGCCGCATCGGCGGCTTATCCGGGACCCATAGACGCCGCGCTAAGACCGGATGGATGGAGTCTATGGGTCCCGGTGTTTGCTTCGCAAAACCGGGATGACAGCTGGAGTTTGGCTCTAGGCGGATTGCGCCTGCGCCGCGGCGGCGCCGGCCAGGAAGTCCATCTTGCCCAGCGGCACACCCTGGTTGCGCAGGATCGCGTAGGCCGTGGTCACGTGGAACAGGAAGTTCGGCAGGGAGAAGGTGGTCAGGAACGAGAGCCCGGTGAACTCCATGTTGCGGCTGGGCAGCTTCAGCACGATCTCGGCGTTCTCGCGGCCGTCCACCTGCTCGCGCTTGATGCTTTCGAGGAAGGCGATGGTCTTCTGGATGCGGACGACCAGCTCCGGAAAGGTCGTCTCGTCGTCGGGCATGGCGGGCGCCTCGACACCCGCCAGGCGCGCCGCGCCGCCCTTGGCCGCATCGCTGGCCAACTGGATCTGGCGGGCGAAGTTGAACATGCCGTGGCCGAGGTTCGCCTCGACATAGGTCGACAGATCGACACCGGCCTCCTGGGCGTGGGCGTCCGCCTTGTCCAGGAAGTACGCCAGGTTGCCCAGCATGCGGATGTAGACGGGGATCGAGACGTCGTAGAGCGAAAGGGACAAGGCGCTTCTCCGTACCGTGAGGCTTTGCAATGCGGGCCACATATGTGCGCCGTCCGGCCGGCGCCAGACCGTCACCGCAACTTCACGGACCGTGTGGCTAGTCGATGGTCTCCACCACCTCGCCGACGATCCCCACCAGCCGTTCCAGCTCCTGCGGCGTGGCGATCAGCGGCGGCGACAGCGCGATGGTGTCGCCTGTGTAGCGGATCAGCGCGCCGGCCTTGAACGCCTTCAGGTGCGCCTCGAACCCGCGCGCGCCCGGCGCGCCGTCGCGCGGCGCCAGGTCGATCCCGGCCATCAGCCCGATGTTGCGCACGTCGATCACGTGACGGCGGCCCTTGAGCGCGTGGACCGCCGCCTCGAAGCCGGGGGCGAGATCGGCGGCGCGGGTCAGCAGGCCCTCACGCGCATAGATCCCCAGTGTCGCCAGGCCCGCCGCGCAGGCCGCCGGATGGCCGGAATAGGTGTAGCCATGGAACAGTTCGATGGCGCCGGCCGGCCCTTGGACGATGGCGTCGTGCACGTGGCGGCCGGCGAACACCGCGCCCATCGGGAACGCGCCATTGGTCACGCCCTTGGCCGTGGTCATGATGTCCGGCGTCACCCCGAAGACCTGGCTGGCGAAGGGCGCGCCCAGGCGGCCGAATCCGGTGATCACCTCGTCGAAGATCAGCAGGATGCCGTACTTGGTGCAGATCTCGCGCAGCCGCTGCAGATAGCCGACCGGCGGCGGCAGCACGCCCGCCGAGCCGGCCACCGGCTCGACGATCACCGCCGCGATGGTCTCGGCGCCGTGCAGGGCGACCAGCCGTTCGAGGTCGTCAGCCTTTTCCGCGCCGTGCGACGGCAGGCCCTTGGAGAAGGCGTTCTTCGCCAGGTCGTGGGTGTGGACCAGGTGCTCCGCGCCATGGAGGGTCAGGAACATGCGTCGGTTGTTGACCAGGCCGCCCACCGAGATGCCGCCGAAGCCGACTCCGTGATAGCCCTTCTCGCGGCCGACCAGGCGGGTGCGCTGACCCTCGCCGCGGGCGCGATGGTAGGCGAGCGCGATCTTCAACGCCGTGTCCACCGACTCCGAGCCGGAGTTGGTGAAGAAGATCCGGTCGAGGCCCTCGGGGGCCAGCTTGGCCAGCTCCGAAGCGAAGTCGAAGGCCAGCCGATGGCCCATGTTGAATGACGGCGCGTAGTCCATCTCGACCAGCTGGCGCCCCACGGCCTCTGCGATCTCCGGCCGCCCGTGGCCGGCGTTGACGCACCACAGGCCCGAGGCGCCGTCGATGATCTCGCGGCCGTCCTCGGTGCGGTAGTAGAGGCCCTTGGCGCCGACCAGCAGGCGCGGCTCGGCCTTGAACTGCCGGTTGGCGGTGAACGGCATCCAGAAGGCGTCGAGGTCCGGCCGGTTCAGGCGGTCGGCGGCGGCAGGCTTGGAGACGTCGTTCATGGCGGGCCCCTTTGGATCGGCGCCTATGACATCAGGTTCGGGGCAGGCCCGCCACCTGATTGAGCCGCGCCCAGCTGCGCGCATGGCTGCTGCGCCCCGCCGGCGCCGCCGGCGTGAACAGCGAAGCCCAGCGCGCCTCGGCCTCCGACGCCTCACGCCAGCAATCGAGCACCGCGTTGTGCAAGGCCTCCGGCTCGTCCTGGTCGAAGGCTTCGTCGATCATGGCCACGAAGTCGGCTTCCAGCGCGTCGCGCTGCGGCTGGATGATCTCCAGGGCCGCCGGCAGGTCGCTCAGCATCGCCCGGTGGGTCATCTCGTGACGCCACCACAGGCTCTGGGAATCGTACCAGTCGTTGGGTTCCGGGCCGGCGTAGGGCAGGCCAACCTCGAACAGCACCGGCTTGAACAGGCTGGTGCAGGGCGCTGAGGTCCCGGTCACCCAGTGAACGGTGCGGTCGGGCTTCAGCTCGCTGACCAGCGAGCCCACCGACTGGCTGCGGCGCGGGCCCTGGGCGGCGTGCATGCAGATGGTGCGGCCCTGGGTGTTGGCCGGGCTCCAGTCGGGCGCGTCGCCGTGGTCGCGCAGGATGCGCATCATCCCCTCGGGCCGCAGCCGCGGCGCGCCCTTGGCGAGCAGGGCGGAGCCGCGCGCGCACCGTTCGCGGCCATAGCCGGTGGCCTCGCGCGCCGGGTC
>JAFEDM010000218.1 GCA_018241625.1 Pseudomonadota bacterium
CACCAGGACTCGAAGCCCGCCTTGGTGGTCCAGAGCGCCCAGAGCTCCTCGGCGGTCGCCCGATAGGTGCGCTCGATGACGACGGCCGCCTGAGGCGCCGTGGTTGCATTGGTGCTGCTCATGGTTTCGACCTTTCCTTGTCGTCAGTGGCCGCCTTGCGGTTGGCCTCGAGCGCCGCGCCGAACCGGTCGAGCCGCGCTTCCCAGACCTTGCGGTAGTCCGCGAGCCAGGCCTCCAGCTCCCGGAACGGCTCGGCCTTCAGCGCATAGAGCCGCCGCTGCCCGTCCGGCCGCACCGAGACGAAGCCGGCGTCTTGCAGGATTTTCAGGTGGCGCGAGACGCCCGACTGATGGATCCCCGCGTCCCGCACCAGCTCGCCCACCGGCTGCTCTCCGTCGCGCAGCCTCGCCAGGATCCGGCGGCGCGTGGGGTCGGCGAGGGTCTCGAAGGCATCTAATTGCATGATGGTATATATACATCATGATGCAATTTATGCGTCAAGCACGTCGCCGCGCTTGCCCGATTGACCCCGATCAAATCGCGGGGCGTGCGGTTGGCCATAGCCTCTGTCCGGCGAGTTCAGCGCCGATGCTTTGCAGACGGGGACTCTCAATGCGGACCTCTTGGCTCAAACTGGCCGGCGTTTCGGCGGCCTCCTGCGCGGCGCTGGCGATCGCGCCGTCGGCCGCCAATGCGGCGAACGTTCAAACCCAGCTCACCATCCTGCCGTCCTTCACCTCGACCGTGCCGGCCACGCCGGACCCGGGCGTGACCATGGGCCGGGCGTGCATCTATGGCAGCGGCCCGATCTCGGAAGATCCCGCCGGTGCGTGCGGCGGCAGCTTCCGCAACATCACGCCGCCGCTGCCGGCGGCGTCGGCGACCGCCTTCCTCACCTCCGCCACGGCCAGCGAGACCCTGCTGGGCGGCGGCAACAAGAGCATCACCGCCAACGCGTTCTCGCTGTGGACCTACTACGCGGAGGCCCAGGCCAAGGACCCGATCGACTTCGGGGTGTTCCCGGACGTCGGCCTTCTGGACGTCGACCTGCTGCTGGGCGGGATCCTCACCGAGGACGCCGACCACTACGGCCACATCGCGGATTCCTTTTCCACGAACCTGACCGGCGAACTGTTCGGCCTGACGGTCGACGCGAATGGCCTGGGGACGCCGGACATCAACGTCTATGTGAACCCTCTGCTCACCGCCCAGGGGTGGGACGCCGTCCTGCTGAAATCGCAGCTCCAGGCGCAGTTCGCCCTGGGGTCGTTCAGCGACTTCCAGCTGCCGACCCTCACCCTGGAGGTGCCGGCAGGCTACGATATCCAACTGACCGGCACGGTAGACGCGGTGGCGGCCGGCGTGCCGGAGCCGGCGGCCTGGGCTTTGATGCTCGGGGGCTTCTTCGGCGCGGGCGCCTTGCTGCGCGCACGCCGGCGCGCGGCCCTCGCCCGCGCCTAGCGTTCGCGCCGGATCGACAGGCGGTCGGCGCCGACAACCCGCACCAGTTCTATGCGGCCCGGTCTGGCTTTCACCACCGGGCAGACGATGAAGTCGCCCGCCACCGCCGCGCCAAGCCCGGCTGAGGTCAGTTTCTTCAAGAGGCTGGCCGGCAGGTCAGGCGTCTCTTCCGGGTCGCCGGCCCGATGGGCGACGCCCAGCACGTGGTGCGCGCCGGTCACCGCGATCCGCACGGCCGGCGCGCCGTTCCACACCGACATCCGCCCGTGGACCGTGCGGCAAGGCGGCTGAGCCTGGGCGGAGGTCGCCAAGGCCGCGAAGACGCCGATGAGAGCGAAATGGGCTGGTCCGCGCATGGGCCTCCAGAAAGGCCAGAGAAGAAGGAATGTGTCTGAGGTTCACCCACGGTTGACGAGCCTCGAGGCTTATGGCGGCTTCAAGCTTGGCCGGCAGCAAAAAAACCACCGTCATCCCGGACGGCCGGAGGCCGATCCGGGACCCAGCCGCTCAGATGTCGAAGTTTCCCGCCAAAGTCTCGTGGTCACCGCGGGAGCCTTGCGACCGGGCTGCTGGGTCCCGGCTTTCCGCGCTCTGCGAGCGCTCCGGCCGGGATGACGACAGTTGGAGGGTGAGGAACGGGCCCAAACCCCGCGGCAAAGAAAAAGGGCGGAGCCTCGCAGCCCCGCCCTCTTCATTTCAGTTAGCTCAGGTGACCTGGACTTAGAAGTCCATGTCGCCCATGCCGCCCATGCCGCCGCCGGGCATGCCGCCCGCCGCGCCGCCGCCCTTCTTAGGGGCTTCGACGATGGCGGCTTCCGTCGTAATCAGCAGGCCGGCCACCGAGGCGGCGTCCTGCAGGGCGGTGCGAACCACCTTGGCCGGGTCGATGACGCCGGCCTTGACCATGTCCACGTACTCTTCGGTCTGGGCGTTGAAGCCGAAGGTGGCGGAGTTGTTCTCCATCACCTTGCCGACCACGATCGAGCCTTCCACGCCGGCGTTTTCGGCGATCTGGCGGATCGGAGCCTGCAGGGCGCGGCGCACGATGGCGACGCCGGCTTCCTGGTCGTCGTTGTCACCCTTGAAGCCGTCGAGAACCTTCGAGGCCTTCAGCAGGGCGACGCCGCCGCCGGGAACGATGCCTTCTTCCACGGCCGCGCGGGTCGCGTTCAGAGCGTCGTCGACGCGGTCCTTCTTTTCCTTCACCTCGACTTCGGTCGAGCCGCCGACGCGGACCACCGCGACGCCGCCGGCCAGCTTGGCCAGGCGCTCTTGCAGCTTTTCCTTGTCGTAGTCCGAGGTGGTGTCCTCGATCTGCTTCTTGATCTGGGAGATGCGGCCTTCGATGTCGCCCTTGGCGCCCGAGCCATCGACGATGGTCGTGTCGTCCTTGGTGATCGTCACCTTCTTGGCCTTGCCCAGCATGTCGAGCGAGACGGTCTCGAGCTTGATGCCGAGGTCTTCGCTGATCAGCTGGCCGCCGGTCAGGATGGCGATGTCTTCCAGCATGGCCTTGCGGCGATCGCCGAAGCCCGGCGCCTTGACCGCCGCGACCCGCAGGCCGCCGCGCAGCTTGTTCACGACCAGGGTGGCCAGGGCCTCGCCTTCGACGTCTTCGGCGATGATCAGCAGCGGACGGCCCGACTGCACCACCGCTTCCAGCACCGGCAGCATCGGCTGCAGCGACGACAGCTTCTTTTCGAAGAGCAGGATCAGCGGCTCTTCGAGGTCGGCCTCCATCTTCTCGGCGTTGGTGATGAAGTAGGGCGACAGGTAGCCGCGGTCGAACTGCATGCCTTCGACGACGTCCAGCTCGGTCTCGGCCGTGCGGGCTTCCTCGACGGTGATCACGCCTTCGTTGCCGACCTTGTCCATGGCCTTGGCGATCATGTCGCCGACCTCGGTGTCGCCGTTGGCGGAGATGGTGCCGACCTGGGCGATCTCGGCGTTGGACGAGACCTTCTTGGAGGACGCCTTGATTTCTTCGATGACCTTGGCGACCGCCTTGTCGACGCCGCGCTTCAGGTCCATCGGGTTCATGCCGGCGGCCACCGACTTCAGGCCCTCGGTGACGATGGCTTGCGCCAGCACCGTGGCGGTGGTGGTGCCGTCGCCGGCCTTATCGTTGGTCTTGGAGGCGACTTCGCGGATCAGCTGGGCGCCCAGGTTCTCGAACTTATCCGACAGTTCGATTTCCTTGGCGACCGACACGCCGTCCTTGGTCGAGCGCGGGGCGCCGAAGGACTTCTCGATGACCACGTTGCGGCCCTTGGGGCCCAGGGTCACCTTCACGGCGTTGGCCAGGGTGTTGACGCCGCGCAGCATGCGGTCGCGAGCGTCGGAAGCGAAATAGACGTCTTTCGCAGCCATGTGGGAAACTCTCTTTTCTAAGGATTTCTAGGGGTCGGAAACGACAGGGTCGATGCGGGGGTTCAGCCCTCCAGCACGCCCAGGATGTCGCTTTCCTTCATGATCAGCAGGTCTTCGCCGTTCAGCTTGACCTCGGTGCCCGACCACTTGCCGAACAGGATGCGGTCGCCCTTCTTGACGTCCAGCGGCTGGACCTTGCCGGTCTCGTCGCGCGCGCCGGGGCCGGTGGCGATCACTTCGCCTTCCTGCGGCTTTTCCTTAGCGGTGTCGGGGATGATGATCCCGCCCTTGGTCTTTTCCTCTTCCTCGACGCGCTTGACGAGGACGCGATCTCCCAGGGGACGAAACGCCATGATGCTTTCTCTCCGTTCCAACGCCCCCTCGGTTCGAACCATGAGGGGGTCTGAATGCTTGCGCCGCCTCCGGGGCAGGGCTGCGCGTTAGCAGCCGGTAGCCCCGAGTGCTAACGACGGCGTGCAGGTAGGGGTACGGCCCTGGCGAGTCAAGGCGAGGCGCCCGCAAAAACATCGCCGCCGGAACCGGGGCTTGGCCGTTCCGTTCCGCTCCTCAAGGGGGTGGTCGGACAATGGGATTCCCCTGCCATGGCGCTTCGCGACTTCATTCAGCGTGTCATTCGTGACGGCGACCTCACCGTCCGATTGCCGGGCGGCGAGACGATCCGCGCCGGCGACGGCTCGGGGACGCCGGTGACCGTGCGGATCACGAGCCCGCGCTGGGCGATGCGGCTGGCGCTCTATCCCTCCATGGCGCTGGGCGAGGCCTATATGGACGGCGGCCTGGTGATGGACGAGGGCGGCATCCACGACCTGGTCGACCTGATCGGCCGCAACGCACAGTACCGGCCCTTGAAGAAGTCCGGCCCGCTGGCCCGGTGGTGGCTGGACCGGCGGCTGCAGGCCAATGCGCGCGCGGCGGCGAAGCGCAATGTCCACCACCACTACGACCTCTCCGTCGACTTCTTCCGCCGTTTCCTGGACGCCGACCTGCAGTACAGCTGCGCCTACTTCGCCCGACCCGACATGAGCCTGGAGCAGGCCCAGACCGCGAAGAAGGAAAAGCTCGCCGCCAAGCTGCTGCTCGAGCCTGGTCAGAAGGTGCTGGACATCGGCTGCGGCTGGGGCGGCCTGGCGCTCAGCCTCGCCCAGGCGGCGGATGTCGACGTCACCGGCGTCACCCTGTCCACCGAGCAGCTGGGCCTGGCCACCACGCGCGCCGAGGCCGCCGGCCTGTCGAAACGCGCCCACTTCTCGCTCACCGACTACCGCGACGTCGACGGACCGTTCGACCGCATCGTCTCGGTCGGCATGTTCGAGCACGTGGGCCGGATGAACTACCAGGCCTACTTCGACCAGATCGCCCGTCTGCTGGCCGACGACGGCGTGGCCGTGGTGCATTCGATCGGCCGCGCCGACGGGCCCAACTTCACCCAGCCCTGGATCGCCAAGTACATCTTCCCCGGGGGCTACATCCCCTCACTGTCCGAGGTGCTGCCCTGCGTGGAGCAGGCGGGCCTGGTGGTCGACGACATCGAGATCCTGCGCCTGCACTACGCCGAGACCCTGCGCTGCTGGCGCGAGCGGTTCATGGCGCGGCGCGACGAGATCGTGGCGCTCTACGACGAGCGGTTCGCCCGGATGTGGGAGTTCTATCTGTCGATCAGCGAGCTCGCCTTCCGCTACCGCGGCCACTTCGTCTTCCAGATGCAGCTGTCGAAGAAGGTCGACGCCGCCCCGATCACCCGCGACTACATGCGGCTCGACGCGCCGCGCGCCATCGGCCCCATGCGGCAAGTGGCCTGATCACACGGCGGAGATTTCTGTTGGAGCCACGGCGGCGGCGCCGCTAGGGTCGCGCCCGAAGACGACAACTCAATAAGTCTCGGGAGATTTCGATCCATGCGCCGCGCCATTGCGCTTGCCGCCACTCTGGCCTTCGCCGTCACCGGCGCGGCCCACGCCGCCAAGTGGACCAAGTACGTCGACGTCGAGAACGGCATCGCCTGGTCCTATGACGCCGACTATTCCTACAAAGACAAGGCCACCGGCCGCCTGGTGGTCATGCAGGCGATCTCCAAGCCCGCCGCCAGCCTCGGCCCGGCCGGCCCCGGCGAACCGAACGGCGTCGGCAACGTGGTCGCCATCGACTGCGGCAAGAAGAACATGATCATGCTGGGGACCTACAAGCCCTCGCAGCCGCTGGCGCTCAGCGGCGGCTGGCGCCAGGACGTGCCGAAGCAGGCCAGCGGCCAGGAGAACGAGGCCCTGCTGGCCGCCGTCTGCCCGACCGCCGACAAGGCTCCGACGAAGTAAGCGAATTCAAGTTGGCCCCTTCTCCTCTTGTGGGAGAAGGGGGCCTGCAGAGCAGGTCGGATGAGGGGTTGATGACCCTATCCGCCCGCTTCCACCGAAAGCTCGGCGAAAACCCCTCATCCGTCAGGCCTTCGCCTGACACCTTCTCCCGCAAGAGGAGAAGGATGGCGCAGATTTAAACACTTGTTTGAACCCCTATGATGGGCCAAAGATCGCGGCCAGCGAACGCCGCGTAAGAGCCATTGGGAGCGACCTCCATGACCATGACCGCCGACCGTCCGGAATCTGGCTTCGGCCTGAGCCCGCAGGACGAGCTCAACGACCTGCGGATGAGCAAGGAGGCCCTGCCCCTCTACAACGAGGTCAAGGCGTTCATCCGCGACGTCGTGAACCCGATGAGCGAGGAGTTCCATCGCCTGGGCGAGGGCCGGCCTGACATCTGGCAGTATGCGCCCGGCCAGCTCGAGGTGCTGGACGCCGCCAAGGACAAGGCCAAGAAGGCCGGCCTGTGGAACTTCTTCCTGCCCAACGCCGAGACCGGCGAGGGCCTGTCGAACCTCGACTACGCCTACATCGCCGTCGAGCTGGGCAAGAACCGGCTGGCGTCCGAAACGATGAACTGCGCCGCGCCCGACACCGGCAACATGGAGGTGCTGGAGCGCGTCGGCACGCCCGAGCAGAAGAAGCAGTGGTTGGAGCCTCTGCTGGAGGGCAAGATCCGCTCGGCCTACTGCATGACCGAGCTGAACACCGCCAGCTCCGACGCCAAGAACATCGACACCCGCGCCGTGCGGGTCGGCAACGAGTACGTCATCAACGGCGAGAAGCACTACATCTCCGGCGCCGGCGACCCGCGCTGCAAGATCATGATCTGCATGGTGCGCACCGGCGGCGAGAACGACCCGCCGCAGCTGATGCAATCGCAGATCCTGGTGCCGCTGCCGACCGAAGGCGTCGAGATCGTCCAGGGCCAGCAGGTGTTCGGCGATCCCGACGCGCCGCACGGCCACATGCACATCCGCTTCCATAACGCCCGCGTGCCGGCCTCGAACATGCTGTTGGGCGAAGGCCGCGGCTTCGAGATCAGCCAGCTGCGCCTGGGCCCGGGCCGCATCCACCACTGCATGCGCGCCATCGGCTCGGCCGAGAAGGCGCTGGACCTGATGGTCACCCGCGGCATGCAGCGCGTGGCCTTCGGCAAGCCGATCATCCAGTTGGGCGGCAACCTCGAGATCGTCAGCCGCGCCCGCATCGAGATCGAGGCCATGCGCCTGATGGTGCTGAAGGCCGCCAAGGCCATGGACGTGCTGGGCAACCGTGAAGCCCGCGTCTGGATCCACATGGTCAAGGCCATGGTGCCGGAGCGGGTCTGCAAGATCATCGACCAGGCGATCCAGATGCATGGCGCGCTGGGCGTGTCGCAGCACACCCCGCTGGCCCGGATGTACGCCAACACCCGCACCCTGCGCATCGCCGACGGCCCGGACGAGGTCCACCACATGGTGGTCGGCCGCAACGAGCTGCACCAGCTGCGCGACGCCGCCGACAGCTCGCTGGCCGCGGTGTTCCGGAACTGAGCGCTTCACCGCTCATCCCCGCGAAGGCGGGGATCCAAGCAGAGCCCGGGGTCCACGCCCCGGGCTTTTCTTTTGCGCCATATGGATTCCCGCCTTCGCGGGAATGAGCGGAGGTTCTGGCCTCCTCCAATCAGTTCTGCCTACACTCTCCCAAACATGGCTTGGGAGGGCCGCTTCAGATGAAACCGATCACGCTCGGACTGTCGGTGTTCGCGCTGTCGATGGCCGGCCTCGCCGCCCCGTTGGCCGCCCACGCCGAGACCGCCTGCGCCGACCTTTCGAAGGTGAAGCTGCCGCACGCGACGGTGACCAAGGCCGTCGTCGAGGCGGTAGGCGACAAGCAGGTCTGCAAGGTCCAGGTGACCTCCAAACCCACGGCCGACAGCGACATCCGCCTGGAGCTGTGGATCCCCGAAGGCGCCGCCTGGAACGGCAAGTTCGTCCAGCTCGGCAACGGCGGCTTCGCGGGCACGGTCCCGGCGATCCAGTTCGGCCGCCCGGTGCGCGCCGGCTATGCGGTGGCCGGCACCGACGACGGCCACCAGGATCCGGTGGCCACCAACGCTTCCTGGGCGCTGGGCCATCCGGAGAAGGTCATCGACTTCGGCTGGCGGGCGCTGAAGGAGACCACCGACATCTCCAAGGCCCTGATCGCCGCCAACAAGGGCAAGATCAGCAAGGCCTATTTCATGGGCTGCTCGGACGGCGGGCGTGAAGCCCTGATGGAGGCCCAGCGCTTCCCGACCGACTTCGACGGCATCGTCGCCGGCGCCCCGGCCAACTACATGAGCCAGCTGTTCGGCCTTTCGGCCGTCCAGCAGCAGCTGATGACCAAGCCCGGCGGCTATCTCGGCCAGCCGCAGCGCGAGCTTTTGCAGAAGACCGCGCTCGCCGAATGCGGCGGCGAGGGCTTCATCCGCGACCCGATGAGCTGCCACTTCGACCCCGGCAAACTGGCCTGCAAGACCGGGCAGTCCGAGGGCTGCCTGACGGCCGCCCAGGTCGCCACCGCCAAGGCGATGTACGAAGGCCGCAAGGACAAGTCCGGCAAGGTCGTCTTCCCCGGCTACAGCCCGGGCGCGGAGGCGGTCAACGGGGCCTGGAACGCCTGGATCACCGGCCCCAACGCCGAGGCCAACCAGAAGGCCGCCGGCCCGTCATTCTCGTCGAACGCCTTCAAGTATTTCGGCTTCTCGGACCCCAACTTCGACTATCTGAAGATGGACATGGGCGCTCAGTACGAGGGCGCGCGCAAGAAGATGGCGGCGGTGCTGGACTCGGACAACCCGAACCTCAGCGCCTTCAAGAAGCATGGCGGCAAGCTGATCCAGTACCACGGCTGGAACGACCCCGCGATCCCGCCGCGCTCGTCGGTCGTCTACTATGAGGACGTGAAGAAGACGATGGGCAACCCCTCGGACTTCTATCGCATGTACCTGGTGCCCGGCATGCTCCACTGCGGCGGCGGCGTGGGCCCATCCAACGTCGACTGGCTGGCCGACCTCGACGCCTGGGTGACGGCCGGCAAGGCGCCGACGGACATCACCGCCACCGGCGGCCCCGGCCAGGCGCCGGGCGGCCCGCCCAGCCAGGTGCTGTGCCCGTTCCCGGCGGTGGCGCGCAAGACGGGCGAGGCTTGGGCCTGCGCCGCCCCGAAGAAGGGCTGAGGCGCATGAAGGCTCTGCTGTTCGCCGCCGGCGCCGTCCTGGCGCTCGGCGCGCCGGCCCTCGCGCACGCCGAGACGGCCTGCGCCGACATGGCCAGGGTCGCCCTGCCGCATGCCGAGATCAATTCCGCCAAGGCGGTGGCGATCAAGGGCGGCCAGGCCTGCGACATCCACCTGCACAGCCACCCGACCTCGGACAGCGACATCGGCATCGAGGTGATGATCCCGCAGGGCGCGGCCTGGAACGGCAAGTACGTCCAGGTCGGCAACGGCGGCCTCGCGGGCCAGATCCCCACGGCCCAGATCAAGCTGCGCGCCGAGGAAGGCTACGCCGCCGCCGGCACCGACGACGGCCACACCGGCAACGGTCGCACCGCGGTCTGGGCGCTGGGCCATCCGGAGAAAATCGCCGACTTCGGCTGGCGCTCGCTCAAGGAAACCACCGACGCCGCCAAGCTGCTGATCAAGGCCCAGAAGGACGCCGCCCCGAAGCGGGCCTACTTCGTCGGCTGCTCGGCCGGCGGACGCGAGGCCCTGATGGAGGCCCAGCGCTTCCCGAAGGACTTCGACGGCATCGTCGCCGGCGCCACGGCCAACTACAACACCCTGGGCTACGCCGGCCGCGCCTACATGCAGCAGACGCTGGCCAGGCCCGGCGGCTACCTCGGGACCGCCCAGCTGCAGCTCCTGCAGGACGCCGCCCTCAAGAAATGCGCGGGCGGCGAGAGCTACATCCGCGACCAGATGGCCTGCCACTTCGACCCGGCGGCCCTGAAGTGCAAACCCGGCCAGACGGAAGGCTGTCTCACCGCGCCTCAGATCGCCTCGGCCAAGGCGATCTATGGCGGCCGCGTCGTGGGCGGAAAGGTCGCCTATCCCGGCTATGAGCCGGGCGCCGAGGCGTTGCGCGGCGGCTGGCAGGCCTGGAACACCGGGACCAGCCAGGACAAGTGGACGGAGTCCGCGGGCCACGCCATGGGCTCGCAGTTCATGAAGTACTTCGTCTACAAGGACCCGTCGTTCGACTGGTTGAAGATCGACACCGGCGCCAAGCTCGACCGCGACCGCGCGCCGCTGGCCAAGGACCTCGACGCCACCAACGCCAACCTGACGCCGTTCGAGCGCCACGGCGGCAAGCTGATCCAGTACCATGGCTGGAACGACCCGGCGATCGCGCCCCGGGGCAGCATCAAGTACCACGATGCGGTGGTGGCCCAGACCAAGGACGCCGCCAGCTTCTACCGGCTCTACATGATCCCGGGCATGCTCCACTGCCAGGGCGGCAACGGGCCGGGGACCGTCGACTGGCTCTCGATCCTCGACCGCTGGGTCGAGGCCGGCGAGGCGCCGAAGTCGGTCGTGGCGTCCGACGCCAAAAGCGGCGCCACCCAGACGCTCTGCCCCTATCCGGGCGTAGCGCGGAAGTCCGGCGACGGCTGGGCCTGCTCGGTGGGCAGGAAGGGCTGAGGCCCTTCGCCACAAGCTCAGCACTAGGGCTGGCGTCACGGTCACGCCGGGCGTAATCGAGCGCCGTTCCATGACTGACGCCGTTCTCATAGCACCCCCGCCGCTCCAGGAGCCCGCGGGCGCGGTGCATGTGCGCGCCATCTCGAACCCAAGCGCTCGACTTGAAGTCTTGAGCCCCAGCCGGACGGCCGGCCCCTTCTGGCGCACGTCGCGCCGCTGGCCCGCAGACGAAGGGGCCTGTGCCCCCTTCGCGAAGCGGTCCGCAACCGTGAAGGAAACCCACCATGTCTCTTGCTGCCGGCGCGTTCATCGTCGCCATGTCGTTCCTGACCGCGGCCATATCCGGGGTCTTCGGCATGGCGGGAGGCTTGCTGCTTAAGGGCGCGCTCGCCCTCGTCCTCCCTGTCTCGGCCACCTTCGTCGTCCATGGTTTGCTGCAGCTGGTCGCCAACGGCTGGCGCGCGATCCTGCACCGCCGGCACGTCCGGTGGCCGATCGTCGGCGTCTTCGCCCTCGGCGCCTTCACCGCCGGCGCCCTGGTGGGCTTCATCGTCTATGAGCCGACGCGCGCCACGCTCTACTTGCTGATGGGTCTGGTCCCGGCCCTTGTCTGGCTGCCGGAGGGCTGGATCAAGGTCGACGCCTCCAAACCCGGCCAGGCCTACATCTGCGGCCTGTCGGTGACCGGGGTGAACCTGACGGCAGGCGTGGCGGGCCCGTTCCTCGACGTTTTCTTCGTGCGCACGGCGCTGACCCGACATCAGATCGTCGCCACCAAGGCCGCGACCCAGGTGTTCAGCCACCTGATGAAGATCGCCGTCTACGGGACCCCGCTCGTGCTGCACGGCGGCCAGGGCGTGCCGCCGCCCTGGGTCTTCGCCCTGGCCATTCCGCTATCGATGCTGGGCACCGCCGCCGGCGGCCTGGTGCTGGACCGGCTCAGCGACGTGAACTTCAAGCGCTACCTGCGCCTGATCCTGACGGTGATCGGGGTCGCCTATCTGGCGCAGGCGGCGCGGCTGTACCTCGGCGGCTAGCTACAGCCGAGGACAAAAAAACACCCGGGGCCTTTCGGACCCGGGTGTGGGAAGTCTAGGGAGGAAACGCCCAGGAATGGGCAGGGCTGATCTATGCACTCAACCGCCCCGTGCAAGGCCCTTCGGAACTTTTTTCAGCCTCGGACGCCAAAAAAATGCAACTCGAGCCCAAGGTCCTCGAAGACCGCTTCGTCCGCCTGGAGCCGATGACGGAAGCGCACCGCGAAGACCTGCGCGCCGCCTGCGACGCAGATCCGCAGACCTGGGTGCAGCTCTATCCCTTCGCCATGCACGCCGAGCATTTCGATCCGCGGTGGACGCAGATGATGAGCGATCAGGCGGCCGGGCGCACCTTGCCCTATGCCGTGATCGCCGAGGGGCGCTGCCAGGGGATGACCTGCCACCTGACGCCGGACGCGGCCAACGCGTCAGTGGAGATCGGCGGAACCTACTATGCGCCGGCCCTGCGCGGCGGGGCGGTGAACCCGGCGGCCAAGCGGCTGATGTTCGCCCACGCCTTCGCCTCGGGCGCCCGGCGGGTGCAGTTCAAGGTCGACGCCATCAACGCCCGCTCCCGCGCCGCGGTCCTGAAGCTCGGCGCGACGCAGGAGGGCATCCTGCGCCAGGATCGGGTCTGCTGGACCGGCCGTATCCGCGACACGGTGGTCTTCTCGGTCCTGGCCGACGAGTGGCCGGCGGTCCGCGATCGTCTGGACGCGCGGCTGGCGGCGCTTAGTGAGAAGACAGGCGGCTAGCCGCGCTTCGAAAGCCGCCGCGCCGCGGCAAAGATCAGCGCCGCGCTCATCGCCGCCAGGATCGCCAGGTGCTGACCGATCGCGCCTTCGTGGTTCATGCCGCCGGCGGCGCGCGCCAGCTGCGCCAAGTGATAGGTGGGCCAGACGGCGCGGATGTCGTGCAGGAAGCCGCTGAGCGGAAAGAACAGGCCCGACAGGAAGGCCATGCCCAGGTAGATGATGTTGGCGAAGGCGCCGGCGCTCGACGCCGGGGCGTAGGCGCCGATGGCCAGGCCGATGGCGCAGGCCGGGATCACCCCCAGCGACATCACCGACGCCACGGTGAGCAGCTTCACCGGATCCAGGGTCACATGGCCCAGGGTCAGGCCGGCGGTCACCAGCATGGCCATCACCACGATGGCGAAGGCGTAGGCCATCAACAGCTTGGCGGCGAGATAGGCGCCGGTCGGCATGGGCAGCGCCCGCTTGAAGGTGAAGAGGCCCATGTTCCGCTCCACCGCCACCAGGATGCCGAACCCGAACAGGCCCGGGCCCATGACGCCATAGACCGTCCAGCCCACGAACATCTGGTCGGCGAAGCCGGGCGGACGATGGCCGCCGCCGTTCAGGATCACCCCGAAGAAGGTGTAGAATAGGATCGGCATGGCCAGGATCGGCACCGAGAAGGCCGGCGTCCTGAGCAGCCGCAGGGACTCGAACTTCGCGTCGCTGAGATAGGCCCCGATCACCCGGGCCAGGCTCATCGGCGGCACGGGCGTGGCGTCGGTCGTCACGGTCATCGGGCCGGCTCCTCGGCATTTTCGGCGGTCAGTTCGGCGAAGGCTTCCGAGAGGCCCGCGCGGCGGACCTCCAGCTCGGAAAGCGTGGGATCGGCGGCCAGCAGCCGGCGCGTCACCGCCTCGGCCTCCGCGGTGGTGATGGCGGTGGTCTCGCCCTCCAGGGTCGCGGCGCTCACCTCCGGCCAAGCCTGGATCTCGGCGAGCGCAATGCTTGTCACGCACTCGATCCGCTTGCGCGAGACCAGGGCGCGCATCTCGGAGACCGTGCCGGCGGCCACCTGGCGGCCCTTGGCCATCACCACCACGCGGCTGGCCAGAGCCTGGGCCTCTTCGATGTAGTGGGTGGTCAGCACGATCGACGTCCCCGTCGCCACCACCTTGCGCAAGGTCGCCCACATGGTCTCGCGGGCGTTGATGTCCAGGCCGGTGGTCGGCTCGTCGAGGAACAGCAGGCGTGGGCGGCCGCAGATGGCGAGCGCGAACTGCGCCTGGCGTTTCTGGCCTCCGGAAAGCTTGATGTACGGGCGCTCGGCGATCTTCTCGACGCCGGCCAGGGCGATGGTCTCCGCGATCGGCCGCGGGTCGGGATAGTAGGCGCTGGTCATGGCGATCAGCTCGCGCACCTTCAGCGCGTCGGGCAGCGCCACCTCCTGCATCATCACGCCGACGCCGCGGCGCGCGGCGAGGTCGTGCGGCGAGCGGCCGAACAGCCTCGCCTCGCCGGCGTCCGGCTCCTGCAGCCCCAGCATGATGCCGATGGCGGTGGACTTGCCCGCCCCGTTCGGACCCAGCACGGCCAGGAGCTCGCCGGGCCTGACCTCGAGGTCGAGGCCGTCGAGGGCCACGGTCTCGCCGAACCGCTTCCTGACCCCGTTCAGCCGCGCGAGCGCGCCCTGAACCTCTACCTGTCCGCCATCCGCCATTGGGAGCCCCCGCGTTCGACCTTAGTCGCCGCCATGCCGGGACTTGGATGCGGAACACCCTCCCCTAATGGGGAGGGACAGACGGCGAAGCCGTCAGGGTGGGGAAGTGCGGGTCGTCTGCTGACTCTGCATTCCGGCCCACTATTCCCCATCCGTCTCGCTACGCTCGCCACCTTCCCCAGTAGGGGAAGGGCTTAAGCGCTCGCCGCCGTCCGCTCCTCGGCCTTCGGGAAGAACACCTCGCTCGCGTGCTCGGCCACCTCCTGCGCCGTATAGGGCCGGCCAGGATTGAAGCCGTTCGTCTGCAGCATCTTGATCTCCCGCACGCCACGCGACGACACGCCGAGGATCTTGCCCGAGTGGTCGGCGGCGAGGTCGGAGACCATGAACAGTACGCCCGGCGCGACGTTCTCCGGCAGGCTCATGGGATCGGGCTCCTTGCCCTGGCGGCCCGGCAGGTCCGAGGTCATGCGGGTGTAGGCGCCGGGCGCCAGGCCCATGACCCGGATGTTGTACTTGCGCCCCTCGATCGACATCACCCGGACCATCCCATAGATGCCGGCCTTGGCGGCGCCGTAGTTGGTCTGGCCGAAGTTGCCGTAGAGGCCCGAGGTGGACGAGGTCAGCACCATCGAGCCGCCGCCGTTGTCCTTCATCCACTTCCAGACCGGCAGGGCGGTGCAGTAGGTCCCCTTCAGGTGCACCTTGATCACCTTGTCCCAGTCCTCTTCCGAGGTGTTGGCGAAGGTCTTGTCGCGCAGGATGCCGGCGTTGCAGACCAGGATGTCGACGCGGCCATAGTTATCCAGCGCGGTCTTCAGGATGTTCTCGCCGCCCTGGACGGTGGAGACGTCGTCGCCGTTGGCCACCGCCTCGCCGCCCGCGGCCTTGATCTCAGCCACCACCTTCTCGGAGGCGGCGCTGGTCCCGCTGCCGGAACCGTCGCGCGAGCCGCCGAGGTCGTTGACGACGACCTTCGCGCCCTCCTTGGCGAACAGCTTGGCATAGGCCTCGCCCAGGCCGCCGCCGGCCCCCGTGATGATCGCCACCTTGCCGTCGAGCAGACCCGCCATGACCGTTCCTCCAATATGTTTTGGTTTAATGGCGGCATCTTCCGACCGGGGCTCCGCGCTTGGCAAGCCCTCGGTGGTCAGGCCAGCCTAGGAACGCCTGGCCTTGAAGAAGGCTTTCAGCATCGCCGAGCTCTCCTCAGCCATGAGCCCGCCCTCGACCTTCGGCCGCCAGTGGCAGGTGGGCTGGTCGAAGAACCGCGGGCCATTGACGACGGCGCCGCCCTTGGGATCCTGCGCGCCGAACACCAGCCGCCCGATCCGCGCGTGGCTGATCGCGCCGGCGCACATGGCGCACGGCTCCAGCGTCACCACCAGGGTGAGGTCTGTGAGCCGGTAGTTGCCGCGCTTGGCCGCCGCGGCGCGGATCGCCACGATCTCGGCGTGGGCGGTGGGATCGTGGCTGCCGATCGGCTGGTTCGCGCCCACGGCGACCACCTCGCCCGAGGCCGGATCGACGATGACCGCGCCTACCGGCGTCTCGCCGGCTTCGGCGGCCGCTTGCGCCGCGTCGAGCGCGATGCGCATGGTGCGAAGGTCATGGTCCACGATCCGCACCGAACCGGCGGCCGCCCCTCCGGTCAAGCCCGCGCGCCTCAGGAAACGAGCCCAGCCGGCGAAGGCGGAGACCGCGTGGCCAAGCTGCTGGCCCGCGCCGGGGCGGCCTCGCGCCGCGACGTGGAACGGCTGATCGAGGCCGGCCGCGTGGCGCTGAACGGCCAGACACTGACCACGCCGGCCATCAAGGTCGAACCCGGCGACATCCTCACCGTCGATGGCGAGGTGGTGACCGAGGCCGAGCCCGCGCGCCTGTTCCGCTACCACAAGCCGGTGGGCCTGCTCACCAGCCACAAGGACCCGCAGGGCCGCCCGACCGTCTTCGAGCACCTGCCCGCCGGTCTGCCGCGGCTGATCTCCGTCGGCCGCCTGGACATCAATTCCGAAGGCCTCCTGCTGCTGACCAACGACGGAGGCCTCGCCCGCGCCCTGGAGACACCGCAGACCGGCGTGGTGCGCCGCTATCGCGCCCGCGCCTACGGCCGCACGAACCAGGCCAAGCTCGACACCCTGAAGAACGGCATCACCGTCGAGGGCGTCCATTACGGGTCCATCGAGGCGACGCTGGACAAGGCCAAGGAGGGGCCACAGGGCTCCAACCTCTGGATCACCGTCACCCTGACCGAGGGCAAGAACCGTGAGGTGCGTCGCGTGCTGGAGGCGCTGGGCCTGAAGGTGAACCGGCTGATCCGCCTGTCCTACGGCCCCTTCGCGCTGGGGACCCTGGGCGCCGGCGAGGTCGAGGAGGTGGGCCCGCGGGTGATCCGCGAGCAGCTCGCCCAGCATATCGCGCCCCAGAACCTGCCGGCCGGCGATCGGCCGCTGTGGAAGCCGAAAGGCAAGCCCGCCGCAGGCCCACGCCGCGGCGCGGTCGAGCTCGACCGTCGTCCCGCTCGCGCTGGAAAGCCGCCCTCGCGCCGTCCCGACGGTGGGCCGAAACGATCCGCCGCCGAAGGCGCGCCTGCGCCCGCCAAGAAGACCTACAAGGCTGGTTGGGCCAAGCCGAAGAAGAAGCCGGTGATCGCGAAAACGGGCGGCGCCAAACGCGCCGGGCCCAAGCCCCCGCGCGGCGGCCCGAAGCGCGGCTGATGCGCATCGTCTCCGGCGACTTCCGCGGCCGCGCCATCGCCGCGCCCGAGGGTTCGGTCACCCGGCCCACCTCCGATCGCGCGCGGCAAGCGGTGTTCAACATCCTGGAACACGCCGCCTGGTCCAACGGACTGCACGGCCAACGGATCATCGACCTGTTCGCCGGCTCCGGCGCGCTCGGCTTCGAGGCCCTGTCGCGCGGCGCGGCCTTCTGCCTGTTCGTGGAGACCGACGAGGCGGCCCGGGGCGCGATCCGCGAGAACGTCGCCGGCCTCGACCCCTCCGGCGGGCTGTTCGGCGTGACCCGCGTCCACCGCCGCGACGCCACCGACCTCGGCGTGCGGCCCGGCGCCGACGGCCCGGCCTTCGATCTGGCCTTCCTCGATCCGCCCTACGCGAAGGGGCTGGGCGAAGTCGCCCTGGCCAAGCTCGCGGCCGGCGGCTGGCTCGCGCCCGGCGCGATCGTGGTGTTCGAACGCGGGGTCTCCGAACCGCCCTTCGCCGTGGACGGATTCGAGCCCCTCGACGCCCGCGACTACGGCGCCGCGCGGGTGCATTTCCTGCGCTTTCGTGACGGCGTTTCCTAAGACCCGTTCACCCTGTCACAAAGACTTCGCCGGCCCTTAACCACCTGCGGTTGCGACTTCAACCGCTCGTTAGCGGCCTGCGAGCGATCAGCCTCCCGCGCCTTCAAGGTGAAGGTTGGGGAATCCGATGACGCTTCTGCTGGACATCGCGCCGTTCTCGCCGCCCGTGACGCCTACCGTCACCGGCCGCGACATCTACCGGCGGTTCGAGGACGATCCCGACCTGCTGGTCATCGCCGTGGTCGACGCCGACAACCGACCGGTGGGCCTGGTCGAACGCAACGCCTTCCTGGTGCGCATGGCCGCCCAGTACGGCTACGCCCTATGGTCCCAGCGGCCGATCCATCACTGGATGAAGACCGACCCGCTGATCGCCGACGGCGACATGACCGTCGAGGAATTCTGCGGCCGGGTGATGGAGGAACGGCCCTCTGAGCTGCTGCAGGGGTTCATCGTCACCTGCGGCGGCCGCTATGCCGGCGTGGGCACGGCGCTGTCGCTGTTGCAGGTGACCGCCACGGCCACCGCCAGCCACGCCGCCGAAATGAAGCGCCTGGCCGAAAGCGCCCAGGACGCCCTGGCCGCCAAGGGCCGCTTCCTGGCGGTGATGAGCCACGAAATCCGCACCCCGCTCAACGGCGTCCTGGCCGTGGCGGAGATCATCCGCCGCAAGTCCCGCCAGGACGACCTCAGCCCCCTGGTGGACACCATCCTGCAATCCGGCGGCGTGCTGCTGCGCCTGCTGAACGACGCCCTCGACCTTTCCCGCGCCGAGGCCGCCGGCCTGGAGCTGCGCGAGGAGCCGATGCCGGTGGAGCAGATCATCGGCGAGACCCTGGCGCTCTGGTCCGCCCAGGCGGAGCTCAAGGGCGTCAGCCTGGACGCCACCTACATCGGCCCGTCGGATCTCTATGTCCTCGCCGACCGGGTGCGCCTGCAGCAGGTGGTCAACAACCTGGTCTCCAACGC
>JAFEDM010000219.1 GCA_018241625.1 Pseudomonadota bacterium
AAGGCGGTGCGCGAGATGCTGTGCCCGATGTGCGGCAAGCCCACGCAGAAGGGCGACCGCTGGAGCCAGACCGGCCACTGGACCGACGCCGCCGACATCCGCCGCCGCAACCTGGGCGTCTGGCTGCCGGCCGACTTCGCCGACGACCGCCGGCTGTTCGACGCCGGCGCGATCCCGCCCCTGCACCGCGCCTGCGCCGAACGCTCGCGCAGCCTCTGCCCCACCCTGAAGACCTTCGGCAATCAGGAGCTCTTCGCCTTTCCCGACGCCTGGCTGATCGCCACCATCAACGTCGAAGCCGCGCCCAAGCCCGGCTATTCGAACCTGCCGCAGGAGCCCGTGGTGGCCATCACCTTCCTGCAGCTGATCGGCGTGCCGGATTACTGACGCACCCAACGGACGTCATGGCCGGGCTTGTCCCGGCCACCCATGAACACCGAAATCCGGAGCCTTCCCGAGGCGACGGTGCGCATAGGTACCCGGCACGTGGCCGGGGATGACGGCGCTTGAGGCCGCCAAGCGCGCTCACCCCACACGCGAACATTACAGTCCGTTCAGATCATTACATGAAGTTTAAGTAATTAATGTGCGGTAAGTTTGTTAAATCGAGGTCATTACGCAGACTTCACGGGACTTAACAGGAGCTCGCAAGTATTTCTTCCTCATCGGCGGCGCACAAACCGCCAACCACATTCGAAGAGGAAGACCAAGCTATGAAGTCCCCCGCCAAGTATGGTTTCGCTGGTTTCGCCGCCGTGGTCCTGGCCTCCCTGCCCGTCGCGCTGCTGTCCACCGCCGCCCACGCCGGCGAACGCGTCCAGGTCTCCGACCTGAACATGTCCAGCACCGCCGGCCAGGCCGCCTTCACCAGCCGCGTCGACCAGGCCGCCCGTCACTTCTGCCGCGCCGAACGCGACCTCACCGCCCGCGCCGCCTGCCAGGCCGGCATCCGTCAGGAAGCCACCGAAAAGGCTTCGACGAATATTTCGCTCGCCTCGCGCATCTAACCGCCAACGCGGTGCGTACATCGAGCAAGAGGGTCTCCCCCGGCCCTCCGAACAGCCCGCCCCAGGCTCCCCGGCCGCTTGGCGGGCGCCAAGGCCCGCGACCCTCCCCGGCCGCGGGCCTTTTGTTTGTCCGAAGCCTTCCGGCCCGAGGCCGCGCGGCGCGCGCTAGAGGTGCGACAGCGTACCCTGGAAGATCCAGTCGCTGGGCAGGGTCTGGAGCTGGACGTTCATCAGGATCATCTCCGAGCCGTCGGTGAAGGTGACCACCGTATTGGCCCCCGCCTGGCTCAGCGAGAACGACGTCCCGGGGTCCAGTTCCACCCGATCGCCCTGCGCGTAGTTGAAGTCGGTGATCTCATCGACGCCGATGTTGGCGGAGCCGTGGAAGATGTCGGCCCCGCCGCCGCCGGTCTCGGTGTCGTTGCCGCGGTCGCCGGAGAGGAAATCGTTGCCGGCCCCGCCCACGATCACGTCGTCGCCCTGGCCGCCGCGCATCACATTGGCCTGGGTCCCGGCGTGCAGGGTGTCGTTGCCCAGGTTGCCCAGGACGATGTCCTGGAAGCCGCCGCCGCCCGTCAGGCTGTCGTCGCCCTGGCCGCCGACCACCCAGTTCGAGCCCGTGCCCCCATGGATGGTGTCGGCGCCCTGGTTGCCGTTCATGTCGTTGAAGCCGGAGCCGCCGTTGATCACGTCGTCGCCTTGGCCGCCGCGCAGCACATTGTGGCCCGAACCGCCGGTGATGGTGTCGTCGGCGCTGCCGCCCACCAGGCTGTCGTCGCCGCCCGTGCCGGTCAGCACCATGCCCGTGTTGGACGGGGTGACCTGGCCGCCGGTCTGGCTCACGGCCACGGTGTAGGTCCCGGCATAGCCGTCCACGCAGGCGCCGGCGTCGACGAAA
>JAFEDM010000021.1 GCA_018241625.1 Pseudomonadota bacterium
ACTGGTGGAGCGGCTGAAGGCCTAGGCGGCCGGGCTCTAGGCGGCGAGGCTGCGGCGCTGGGCGGCCGGCGGCGACATGGCCTCGACGAAGGCGCCGAACAGCTTGGCCATCGCCGGCTTCTTGTAGGGATAGAGGTCCGCCGAATCCAAGGCGTGGACGATCATCGCCACGTCGGCCTCGAAGACCAGCAGGCGACCGTCGGCCGTCTCGGCGCAGTCGATGCCGAAGTAGTCGAGGCCGAAGGTGCGCACCAGGGCGTCGAAGGCCCGGGCGTGGCGGCGCGCGAAGCCTTCGTCGAAGGTCGCCATCATATCGGCTTCCTCCGCGCGGTTGGCGGCCTCGCCCATGTCGGCGTTCAGGTAGTGGACCATCCAGCGTTCCGACACCGCCATGTGGGCGACGAACGGCTGGCCGTTGATGAACACCACACGCAGCTTGCGATAGCGGCGGTCGGCGCCGGCGTAGTCGACGAAATTGGCGACGAAGAAGGCGTCGGCGGCCTGCTGCTCGGCCAGATAGGCGGACAGCTCGGCGCGGGTCTCGACCTTTTCCAGCCCCTTACCGGCGTGGGAGCCGATCGGGCGGACGATCATCGGGAAATCCAGGGCCGCGTGCTGGGACGCGGGCGAGACGACCCCGGCGGCGATCGACGCCAGGTGGGCGCGGTCGATCTTGAGGGTGGCCGGGCAGAGCACCAGGGGATGACCGGCGAAGCGGTCGGCCACCCCGTCACGGCTGAGGGCGGCGATCAGGCCCGGGCGGCCGTTGACCACCGGGCGCGGCCAGGCGTCGAAGCCGCCGCGCACCTTGGCGAGCGCCGCCGAACCGTCGTCGGCCTGGCTGATGGCCAGGAAGGCGACGTCGTGCTCGGGAACCTCGCGCGGGTCGGGCAGGCCATCGGGGACGTAGCAGATGGTGACTTCGGCGTCGGAGCCTTCCAGCATGAAGTCGACCGGGGTGTTGGTCATCAGGTCGCCGGGGGCCATGAACATCAGGATCTTCGGCCCCGATCCCGCGCCGTGGACGGTGCGGTAGACGCGGCACATGCCGATGGCGGCGGCCTGCAGCTCCAGGCCCTTGGCGCGGTCGCCGCGCATCTGGACCAGGGTCGACAGGTCGAGGAGGGCGCCGGCGTCGTTCGGGTCGGCCAGGCAGCGGCCACGCAGTTCTTCCCACAGCTCGTCCAGGCGCGCGCCTTCGAACACCGTGCGGCCGAGGGCGGCCAGGCCGAGGCTTTCGGCGAGTTTCACCCGCTGGGGTTCGGCCGACCCGAAGGCCATGGCCGGGACGTCGTGGAGCATGCGGGAGGCGCCTTTGCGGGTACGAACGGGGAAGCGGAAGCTTTCAGAACCGCCCGTTCTGGGCCCGCGACCTCGCAAGGCGAGCGCCTACCTATGGATGAATACTTGGGTTGTCGGAGTGTTAACGGCGCGAGTTTTTTACGAATATACGAGAGACATAAAGATGAACGGCGTTCGATTGTTTCAACTTAGCCGAGTACCGACACGGAACTGACGGATTTGTCGTCCGCCGGCCACCTTCACGCGTCGCTGAGCCAATCGGCGGAGCGCATCTCCTCCAGGCGCGAGGCGGTGCGCTCGAACTCGAAGGCCCCATCGCCCTGCGGATAGAGCTGGGCGGGCTGGGCGTCGGCGAGGACGATCAGCTTGGCGCGGGCTTCGTAGAGGGCGTCGATCAGGATCACGAAGCGCCGGGCCTCCTCGCGCCGCGCCGGGGTGAGCCTGGGGATGTCCTGCAGGAAGACCGTGTGGAACTGCTCGGACAGCGCGACGTAGTCGTTCGGCCCAAGCGCCACGGAGCACAGGCTGGCGAAGGTGGCCCGCACCTGGCCGCCCAGGGCGTGCGGCAGGGTGATCTTGCGGCCCAGCACCTCGAGCGTCGCGCCGGCCTCGTCCTCGCCGCCCAGCATGTCGCGCCACAGCGCCTCGAAGGACCGCTCGTTGTCCGGGTCGATCGGCGAGAACCAGACGCCGGCGGCGCGCAGACGGTCGAGGCGATAGTCATGACCACCCGCCACCGTCACCACCTGCGTCCGCGCCTTCAGGAGGTCGATGAACGGCAAGAAGAGCTGGCGGTTGATGCCATCCTTGTAGAGCGCCTCGGGCGCGCGGTTGGAGGTGGCGACCAGGGTGACGCCGCGGGCGAACAGGGCCTCGAACAGCCGCCCCAGGATCATGGCGTCGGCGATGTCGGTGACCTGGAACTCGTCGAAGCAGAGCAGGCGTGCCCCCTCGGCCACGGTGTCGGCGACCGGCGGGATCGGATCGTCACCCTTATGCTGGCCGAACCGCGCCTTGCGGGCCGCCGCGTCGCCCGACCGCCACGCGCCGATCAGGCGGTGGATCTCGCCCATGAAGACATGGAAGTGGGTGCGCCGCTTCCTGGCGACCGGCGCGGTCTCGAAGAACAGGTCCATCAGCATGGACTTGCCGCGCCCGACCGGACCCCAGAGATAGACGCCCGTCTGGGCTTCCGGCTTGCGGAACAGCCCCTTCAGGCCGCCGCCGTTCGCCGCCGCCGCGGCGAGGTCTCCCTCCAGCCGCACCAGAGCCGCCAGCCCCGCCGCCTGGGCCGGGTCGGGACGGATCTCGCCCTCGGCGATCCGTGCGTCATAGGCGGCTTGCAGGCGGCTGGCTTGAACGGGGGCCATGGCCCCGCCTAGCCGCCAAGCCCGTGGAGCGCAAGGAACGGCTCCTGGCGGGATGGGTTTGATCTGGTCAGGTGTAAGGAGCGTACCGATGACCAAGGAGACCCGCAGCTTCGACCCGGGAAATCAGAACGCCGGCGACTCCCCGGCCCAGGTGAACCGCAGCCGCGAGCAGGGCGTGGGCATGGGCCAGCGCGAACTTGACGCGCAACAGGACCCGGCGGGCAATACGCCGGCGCTGGAAGGGATCAGCGACAACCCGCAGGAAGACTGGGGCGCGCCGATGGACGAGGGCGCCACCTATTCCGCCAATCACACGCGCCGGCCGATCAAGACCGAAGCCGATCGCGGCCAGGGGCCGAAGACCCGATCCGCATCGAAGGATCAGATCAGCCGCCGGACCTGATCAGCTCATCGTCGGGATGATGAAGGCCGAATCCTCCTGCGCGCCTTCCGGCCAGCGGGCGGTGACGGTCTTGATCTTGGTGTAGAACTTCACGCCTTCCATGCCGTGCTGGTTGGTGTCGCCGAAGGCGCTGCGCTTCCAGCCGCCGAAGGTGTGATAGGCCACCGGCACCGGGATCGGGACGTTGACGCCCACCATCCCGACGTTGACGCGCGAAGCGAATTCGCGCGCGGCGCGGCCGTTGCGGGTGAAGATCGCGACGCCGTTGCCGTACTGGTGGTTCGAGGGCAGGGCGACCGCTTCCTCGAAGGTCTCCGCGCGGACCATCTGCAGCACGGGCCCGAAGATCTCTTCCTGGTAGGTGCGCATCTTGGGCTTCACATGGTCGAACAGCGACGGGCCGATGAAGAAGCCCTTCTCGTAGCCCTGCAGGTTGAAGCCGCGGCCGTCGACCACCAGCTCGGCGCCTTCCTCGACGCCCAGCTGGATGTAGTCGGAGATCTTGCGGCGGTGCGCGGCGCTGACCACTGGGCCGTACTGGGCGGCGGTGTCGGTGGAGACGCCGACCTTCAGGGTCTCGATCTCGGCCAGCATCCTTTCGCGGAAGGCGTCGGCGGTCTTGGCCCCCACCGGCACCACCACGGGCAGCGCCATGCAGCGCTCGCCGGCCGAACCGAAGGCGGCGCCGGTGATGTCCTTCACCGCCTGGTCGAGGTCGGCGTCGGGCATGACGATGCCGTGGTTCTTGGCGCCGCCCATGGCCTGGACGCGCTTCCCGTTCGCCGTGCCGTGGGAATAGACGTAGTGGGCGATGTCGGAGGAGCCGACGAAGCTCACCGCCTTGATGTCCGGATGCTCGAGGATCGCGTCGACCGAGACCTTGTCGCCGTGGACCACGTTCAGCACGCCCTTGGGCGCGCCGGCCTCCATCATCAGCTCGGCCAGGCGGACCGGGACCGACGGGTCCTTCTCCGAAGGCTTCAGGATGAAGCTGTTGCCGACCGCGATGGCGATGCCGAACATCCACATCGGGATCATGGCCGGGAAGTTGAACGGGGTGATGCCGGCCACCACGCCCAGGGGCTGGCGCATGGAATAGACGTCGATGCCAGGGCCGGCGCCTTCGGTGTATTCGCCCTTCAGCACATGCGGGATGCCGCAGGCGAACTCGATCACCTCCAGGCCGCGCTGCACGTCGCCCTTGGAGTCGGCGACGACCTTGCCGTGCTCTGAGGAGAGCAGTTCGGCCAGCTCGTTCATATTGGCTTCGACCAGCCGCTTGAAGTCGAACATCACCCGCGCCCGGCGCTGCGGGTGCACCAGCGCCCAGTGCTGCTGCGCCCGGAGCGCGGACTGGACGGCGGCGTCCATCTCCTTGGCGCTGGCCAGCGCCACACGCGCCTGCACCTCGCCGGTGTTGGGGTTGAACACCTCTCCGAACTGGCCGGAGGTCCCTTTGACGGCCGCGCCGTCGATGAAATGGCTGATCTCGCGCATGGGAGCGCACATAGACCCTCGCCGCCTCGCCCAGCAAGGGGCCGCCTCATGAAGGATTAAGCTCTGGGCCATAGGCTCGGGGCCGATGCAGGTTTCCGCCATCCCGTCCGGGCCGAGCTACTACCAGCCGATCCAGGCTGTGCCTCAGGTCGCGCCCGTGAAGACCCGGGACGCGGACGCCGACGGATCCTCGGAAAAGGTTCGCCCGACTCCGCCGCCTGGCGTCGGAACCCTGCTCGACATCAGCGCCTAGCCTGCACCCCCCGAAGTCCGCGCACTGAGCTTGCGGCGGACGACCGCGCCTGCGACTCTGCCGCCATGACGGCCGCTTCGCCCGCCCACACGATGCCACGGCGCCCCGCGAGGACGCCGCACATCATCGATGTGCTGATCGAGGAACGCGCCCCGAAGCTGGCGGCGACGCCGGTCTGGCCGGCGATCCGGCCCCTGCTCTACCAGGTGCTGGACTACCGCAAGGCCGTGACCATGGCCGACATCATCGCCAACCTGCCCGGCGGGCCGGCCCTGGACCACATCTCCGACCTGCTGAAGCTGAAGATCGAGATCAGCGGCCTGGACCGCCTGCCGATGTCCGGCAAGGCCATCGTCATCTGCAACCATCCCACCGGCATCGCTGACGGCATCGCGGTCTACGACGCGTTGAAGCCGGTCCGGCCGGACATCTGCTTCTATGCCAATTCGGACGCCCACCGGGTGGCCCCACGCTTCACCGACGTGCTGATCCCGGTGGAATGGGTCGAGGCCAAGCGCACCCGCGAGCGCACCCGCGAGACCCTGATCCTGACCCGCGAGGCCATGGAGGCCAAGCGCATGCTGGTGATCTTCCCGGCCGGCCGGATCGCGCGGGTCCAGCCCGACGGCGAGCTGTGCGACCCGGTCTGGCAGCCCTCGGCGGTCTCGCTGGCGCGCAAGTACGAGACGCCGGTGATCCCGATCCACGTGAGCGGGCCGTGGTCGGGGCTGTTCCACTTCTTCAACCGCTTCTCGACCGAGCTGCGGGACATGACCCTGTTCCATGAGTTCCTGAACAAGCAGGGCCGCGAATATCGGCTGACGGTCGGGCCGACGATCGATTGGCGGGCGCTGGAGGGCGAGCCGGCCGAAGCGACGCTGAAGCTCAAGCGCTACATCGAGTACGAGCTGGCGGCCGATCCGGCCAAGCCCTTCGCGTCATGATCCCTTTCGCATGATCTTGGCGGACGAGGCGGCCACCGCGCGGTTGGGCGCGGCTGTGGCGCGTGCGCTGAAGCCCGGCGAGGCGGTCTGCCTGTCCGGCCCGCTGGGCGCCGGCAAGTCGACCCTGGCGCGGGCGCTGGTCCGGGCGCTGACCACGCCCGACGAGGAGGTCCCCTCGCCCACCTTCACCCTGGTGCAGTTCTACCAGGGCCCGCGGCTGGCGGTCGCCCATTTCGACCTCTATCGCCTGACCTCGCCGGACGAGGCCTATGAGATCGGGCTGGACGAGGCGCTGGACGCCGGCGCAGCGGTGATCGAATGGCCGGAGCGCCTGGCCGGACAGCTTCCGCCGGATCGACTCGATATAGAGATTTCAGTCGAAGGGGCGGGTCGCATCGCGCGGCTAACGCCCCGTGGCGCGTGGGAAGGACGACAGCTTGGGGTCTGAGCGCGACGCAGCGAAGGCGCGGTTCCTGGCCGAGGCTGGCCTCGGCTCGGCGCGGCTCGAGCCCCTGGCCGGCGACGCCTCGACCCGCAGCTATGAGCGGTTGCGCTCGCCCGCCGGCGCGGCCCTGATCCTGATGAACCAGCCGCCGGCCCTGGAGTCGGCGGTCTGTCCGCCGGAGGCGACGCCGGCGGAACGCATCGCGCTCGGCTACAACGCCGCCGCGCGCCTGGCCGCCGGCTCGGTGGCCGCCTTCGTCACCACCGCGGCCTATCTGCGCGAGCGGGGCCTGTCGGCGCCGCGCGTCGAGGCCTTCGACGTGGCGCAGGGCTTCGCGGTGCTGGAGGACCTCGGCGACGGCCTGTTCGCGACCCTGATCGCCGACGGCGAGCCGGAACTGCCGCTCTATGAGGCGGCGGTGGACGTGCAGGTCCAGCTGCACGCCGAGACGCCGCCGGACGTGCTCACCGCCGACGGCCTGAGCTGGCCGCTGCTGACCTACGACACCCTGGCGCTGAAGATCGCCACCGACACCTTCCTGGAATGGTGGCCCAAGTTCGCGGGCCTGGCGCCGTTCGGCGCCGACGCCATCGCCGAATGGGACGCGCTCTGGGCGCCGGTCTGGGTGCGCGGCGAGGCCGGGGCGAGCGTCTTCTGCCACCGCGACTACCACGCCCAGAACCTGCTCTGGCTGCCGCAGCGCCAGGGCGCGGCCCGGGTCGGCCTGCTGGACTTCCAGGACGCGCTGAAGGCCCATCCGGCCTGGGACCTGTTGCACCTGTTGCAGGATGCGCGGCGCGACATCAGCCCGTCGCTGGAGGCCGCCATGCTGGATCGCTACCTGGTCGCCAGGCCCGGAACCGATCGCGAGGCCTATCTCGCCGACTACCGGGCGCTGGCGGTGTCCAACGCCGCGCGCATCCTGGGCCGCGTCTTCGCGCGCCAGGCGCTGCTCGGGCGGCCGCAGTACAAGGCCTACATGCCCCGCACCTGGCGCTATCTGGAACGCAACCTGACCGACCCGGCCCTGGCCGGGCTGCGGGCCTGGTTCGACCGCCACGTTCCGCCCGAGGCGCGGTCATGACCGTGACGGCCGCGCAGAGAACGGACAGGCGGGCGTGACCCAGCCGGGGCCAAAGACGGCCATGGTGCTGGCCGCGGGCCTGGGCACGCGCATGCGGCCGCTGACCGACACCCTGCCCAAGGCCCTGATCCCGGTGGCCGGGCGCACCCTTCTGGACCGGGTGCTGGACGAGCTGAAAGCCGCCGGCGTCGAGCGCTGCGTGGTCAACGTCCACCACTTCGCCGACCAGGTGGAAGCGCACCTGGCCGCCCGCCACGACCTGGAGATCCTGATCTCCGACGAACGCGCCGGCCTGCTCGACTCGGGCGGCGGCATCCAGCATGCGCGGGCCCTGCTGGGCGAGGACCCGATCTTCGTCGCCAACATCGATTCCCTGTGGCTGGCCGAGGGGTGCCCGCCGCTGGAGACGCTGAAGGCCGCCTGGGACCCGGCGCGGATGGACCTGCTGCTCCTGCTGGTGGCGCGCGGTCGGGGCATCGGCTTCGAGGGCCCGCAAGGGTTCCTGATGGACGCCCAGGGCCGCCTGACCCACTCCGCCTCGCCCGACGTGGTCACGCCCTTCGCCAACGTCGGCTTCGGGATCCTGAAACCGCAGATCCTCGACGGTCAGGCCGAGGCGCGTTTCTCCATCGTGCCGATCTGGCATCGACTGCAGGCGCAGGGCCGCCTCTATGGCGCGCCCATGGAAGCCTTCTGGATGCATGTCGGCGACCCCGCCGCCCGCGACGCGGCGGAGGCGAGGCTGGGGTGAGCGACTTCCTGGACCGGCCAGGATTCTTGCATAAGGACGGACCGCGCTGGTTCACGATCCCGGCGCACCGGCCGTTCGTCCAGGACCTGGCGCGCGGCCTGATGGCCGAACTCGCCGCCGGCGGGCCGGAAGCCCTGTCGCAGGCCCTGGTGCTGACCCCGACGCGGCGCGGCGCCCGCGCCCTGGCCGACGCCTTCGTGGGCGCCGCGGAAGGCCGGGCGGTCCTGCCGCCGCAGATGCGGCCGCTGGGCGACCTCGAGGAGGGCGAGCCGCCGTTCGAGCCGGGCGACCTGGCGCTCGACCTGCCGGCCGCGATCGACCCCCTGACCCGCCGCTTCGAGCTGACCCGCCTGGTCGCCGATCACTGGAGCCTGCTGGCGCGTGGCGAGCCCACCGCCGCCGCGGCGCTGGAAATGGCCGACGCCCTCGGCGGCTTCCTCGACAGCCTGCAGATCGAGGAGCTGGAGCCCTTCGAGAAACTGGCCGGCCTGGTGGAAGCCGATCTCGCCGACCACTGGCGCATCTCGCGGAAGTTTCTCGAGATGGCGCTCACCGAATGGCCCACGCGCCTCAAGGCGGTGGGCCTGATCGATGTCAGCGAACGGCGCGTGCGGCTGCTGCGCCGCCTCGCCGAGGCCTGGAGCGAGCACCCGCCGCGCGGCGTCCTGGTGGCCGCCGGCTCCACGGGGACGGCGCCCGCCACCGCGGCGCTCCTGAAGGTGATCGCCGAGGCGCCGCAGGGATGCGTCGTGCTGCCGGGTCTGGACGAGGCGCTGTCGGACGAGGCCTGGGCGGAGGTCGGCGAGCAGCACCCGCAGGGCGCCATGAAGCGGCTGCTGGACCGGGCCGGCGTCGCCCGCGCGCAGGTCGGGACCTGGCCCGCGGCAAGCGCCGTCTCCGCGCGCGGCCGTTGGCGTCAGCGGGTGATCAACGAGGCGCTGCGGCCGCCCGAGCGCACCGCCGACTGGCTGCGGGTGATCGCCGCGCTCAACACCGAGGCCGACGGCCGGCCGGTGAACGGGGTGGGGTTCGGCCTGGAGGGCCTGTCCCTGGTCAGCGCGCGCGCGGAGGAGGAGGCCGCGACCGTGGCGGCCCTGCTGCTGCGCGAGGCCCTGGAGACGCCGGACCGCACCGCGGCCCTGGTCGCCCCCGACCAGGCCCTGGCGCGGCGGGTGGCGGCGAAGCTGGCGCGCTGGGGCGTGGTCCCGGACAACTCGGCCGGCGAAACCCTGGCCGGCTCGCCCTGCGGCGTGCTGGCCGGGCTGGTGGCCCGCGCCGCCATCGACCCGCTGGATCCGATCACCCTGCTGGGCCTCCTGAAACATCCCTATGTGCGCCTGGGCGACAGCGAGGCCCTGGAGCGTCACGGGCTGCGCGGCGCCCGGCCATGGCGGTGGGACGGGCTGAAGGCCAAGGTCGCGGAGCATCCGCAGGCGCTGGCCCTCGCCGAGCGGCTGGAAAGCCTCCTTTCGGCGCTGCCGCACGAGGCCGCCGCGCCGTCGGCGATCGCCCGCGCCGTCGCAGCGACGATGGAGGCCCTGTCCAGTGACAAAGGCGGCGACACCGGCGATCTCTGGAGCGGCCACGGCGGTGAGGCCATGAGCCGGCTGCTGGCCGGACTGATCGCCGACACCGACGGCCTGCCGGACGCCAGCCCGCGCGGCTTCGCCGACCT
>JAFEDM010000220.1 GCA_018241625.1 Pseudomonadota bacterium
ATCCTCGCCACCGTGCGGGCGTTGACGATCAGCGATCCGCTAGAAGCGCTGAAACGCGTGGCGCTCAGGCAGGACGCGCCGGCCTTGCCTCTGCGCGGCATCGCCATGGCCCAGCTCGGCGACTTCCCGCGCGCCAAGGTCCTGTTGCGCCAGGCCGCCCGTGGCTTCGGCCCAAGGGAGGCGGTGTCCCGCGCCCGCTGTGTCGTCGCCGAGGCGGAGATCGCCCTGGTCTCCCGCGACCTGGGCTGGTCGGAGGCGGCGCTGGATGCGGCGCGGGCGACGCTGGAGGCGCATGGCGACCGGGTGAACGCCGCACATGCCCGCCATCTCCAGGTCCGTCGCCTGCTGCTGATCGGGCGGCTGGACGAGGCCGAACGCGGACTGGCGCAGCTGGACCCGGCCCTGCTGCCGCCGGCGTCGCGGGCGGCGCACGAGCTGGCGGTGGCCGGGATCGCGCTGCGGCGGCTGCGGACGGAAGACGCGCGCGCGGCCCTGGCGCGCGCGGACCGCGCCGCCCGCGCAGCCGGCGTCCCGGGCCTCGTCGCCGAGGTTGAAAGCGCCGCCACGCTGCTGACCCAACCGGCGGCGCGGCTGATCGCCGGCGGCCAGGACCGAGCGTTGCGCCTGGACGAGGTCGAGGCGCTCTACGCCTCGCCGGCCCTGGTGGTCGACGCCTGCCGCCATGTGGTGCGCGCGGCGGACCTCGAGGTCGCTCTGACAGGCCGCCCAGTGCTGTTCGCCCTGGCCCGAGTGCTGGCGGAAGCATGGCCGGGCGACGCCTCCCGCGACTTGCTGCTCGCCAAGGCGTTTGGGGCGAAGCATGTCGACGAGTCCCATCGGGCGCGACTGCGAGTCGAGATCGGACGCGTGCGGGCGGAACTGAAAGACCTCGCTGGGATCGACGCCACCAAACAGGGATTCGTCCTGGCGCCGCGTCGCGAGCGCGCGGTCGCGGTCGTCGCCCGGCTGGTGGAGGAGCGGCATGCCGACGTGCTGGCCTTTCTGGCGGACGGCGAGGCCTGGTCGACCTCGGCCCTCAGCCTCGCCCTGGGCGCCAGCCAACGCACCGTCCAACGCGCGCTCGAAGCCCTGGCGGACGACCACAAGGCCCAGGCCGTGGGCCGGGGGCGGTCCCAGCGCTGGGTCGCCGCGCCGACTCCCGGTTTCACGACGACCTTGTTACTCCCGGTCCCGAGCCCCGGCGGCTAGGGTCCGTTCATGACCAAGCACGCCGCCGCCGAGATCCTGCGCGAGTATGGACCCTTTCCCGGCGTCCGCCAGGTGGCTGGCGTCACCTTCGACGGCCGGCGCATCTGGTTCGCCGGCGGCGACAAGCTGCACGCCCTCGATCCGGACACCGGCCAGACTGTGCGCACCATCGATATCGCCTGCCATGCGGGAACTGCCTTTGACGGCAAGCACCTCTTCCAGATCGCCGAGGATCGGATCCACCGCATCGATCCGCAGACCGGGGAAATCCTGGCCACCATCCCGGCGCCGGGCGGCGGTGGCGACTCCGGCATGGCCTGGGCGGAGGGCGCGCTCTGGGTCGGCCACCATCGCGAACGGAAGATCCATCAGATCGATCCCGAGACCGGCGAAGTGCTGCGCTCGATCGAGACCAAGCGCTTCGTCACCGGCGTGACCTGGGTGGACGGAGAACTCTGGCATGGCGACTGGGAGGGCGACGCGAGCCAGCTCAATCGCATCGACCCGGACACCGCCCGGGTGCTGGAGACCCTCGACATGCCGCCCGACACCATCTGCTCCGGCCTGGAATCCGATGGCGCCGATCGCTTCTTCTGCGGCGGCGGCAACAGCGGCAAGGTCCGGGCGGTCCGCCGTCCCCCTCGATAAACCGGCCTCGATCTTTCACGATCCGCGCAAGGCTGATGCGCGAGCCTGGCCCTCGCGGCATGGATTTGCGCGATCTATGCGGGCGGACCCAGCTAGTCTGGGGCTGAACGGCGAGGGGGATTTCGCGATGGCGACGGGGTGGAAGTGGTGGGCCGCCGGCGCGACCGCGCTGGGTCTGGGCGTGGCGCTGGGCGCCGCGGCGCCGAAGCCCGTCGAGCTTGGCCGAGGACTCGCGGTTGTCGCCCCGCCGGTTACGCCCGTCGACGACATGGTGGTCAGCCACGGCCAAGTGATGATCGACGGCAAGCCGCTGCGCTACACCGTCCATGCGGGCCTCTTGCCGATCTATGACAACGACACGGGCCAGCTGGCCGCGCGGATGTTCGTGATCGCCTACACCGCCGACCGCGCCCCTGGAGATCGCAAAGAGGGCGCGCCGCCGCGGCCGTTGACCTTCCTGTGGAACGGCGGGCCCGGCTCCAGTTCTTCGCAGATCCACCTGATGGGCTTCGGGCCGAAGGGCTTCGCCATGCCGGCGACCTATCCGGAGTGGAAGACGCCGCCCGCCAGGCTGGAGGACCGGCCGGAAACCTGGTTGACGGCCAGCGACCTGGTGTTCGTCGACCCCATCGGCACCGGTTACAGCCGCGCGGTGAGCCAGGCGTGGCGTGACCGGCTCTACATCCAGCACGGCGACGGCGAGGCGGTGGCCGAGGCGATCCGCGTCTATCGCACCCGCTTCGACGCCTTCGATCAGCCGCTGTTCATCGGCGGCGAGAGCTATGGGACCACGCGGGCGATGGAGGTGGCCTGGGCCCTGGCCCGGCGGCGCACGCCGGTTTCCGGGGTGATCCTGATCTCGGGCGACTACAACGCCGGCCAGAACGTCCCGGCCGCCACCCGGCAAGCGCTTGAGGTCACGCTCTACACGGCGACCGCCTGGTATCACCGCCGCCTGCCGGCCGACCTGCAGGCCCTGCCGCAGGCTGAAGCCTTGGCCCGCGCGAAAGCCTGGGCGGTGAGCGACTATGCCCCGGCCCTGGCTCATGCCGATCAGATCTCAGACGATCGGCGGGCGGCGATCGTTGCGGGGCTCGCTCGCTATTCCGGGGTCGATCCCAAGGCCATCGACGCCAAGACGCTGCGCCTCGGCAAGGACGCGGTGATGGACAGCCTCTTGGCCGACAAGGGCCTGGAACTGGGCCGCTACGACTCCCGCCTGGCCATCCCACGTCACGCGCCCGGCCAGGTCTGGGGGCCGCGCGAGGATCCGAGCCTGCTGCCGATGATCGAGCTGATGGAGGGGACCTCGCCGCCGTTGATCCGCTATCTGCGCAACGACCTCGGCTACCGCAGCGACCTGCTCTACCGCGGCCCCTGGGGCGGCGCGTTCCACCCGGACCCCTATCTGCCGACCGGCCCGGTGCTGAAGGACGACTGGATGGCGGCCATGTGGGACCACAGCGCCGCCCTGAACGGCGGGCGAGGGGCCGCCGCGCCCGCCGGGCCGCTAGAAACGGAACATGGGCCGCCGCCGCTGCAGGCCGCCATGACCGCCGAGCCCGCGATGAAGGTCTGGAGCGTGGAAGGCCTCTACGACGGCTCCTGCGCCGAGCGGGAAGAGGCGATCGCCCAGACGCCCGCGCCGCTGCGCGCCCGCGTCCGCGCCAGCTGCTATCCGGCCGGCCACATGGTCTACACCGACCGCGCGGTGCGCCTGTCCCTGCAGCGCGATTTCACGAAATTCGTCGACGACGCAGCGGGGCGGTAGCGGCTCCAGCCAGCGAATCCCGCCCGGAACAAGGTGGGAACATTTCCGCTTGTGAGCCTGGAACAAAGGCGGTACATCTGAGTCCAAGCCGGAGAGAGCGCCATGGGCGGCCCGGTTGGCGGAATCGTGGGATAGAGGGCGAAGGAAATGTCGCAGACGGCTTTGAAACTCGTGGGACGTGAAGACGGTGACAAGCAGCGCGCTCTGGAAGCGGCGCTGAGCCAGATCGACCGGGCCTTTGGCAAGGGCTCGGTGATGAAGCTGGGCGACAAGGGCAAGGTGGTGGAGATCGAAAGCGTCTCCACGGGCTCGCTCGGCCTGGACATGGCATTGGGGATCGGCGGCCTGCCCAAGGGCCGGATCATCGAAATCTATGGCCCGGAAAGCTCCGGCAAGACGACGCTGGCCCTGCACGTGGTGGCCGAGGTCCAGAAGGCCGGCGGCACGGCGGCCTTCGTCGACGCCGAGCATGCGCTGGATCCGTCCTACGCCCACAAGCTGGGCGTCGACCTGGACGAACTCCTGGTCTCCCAGCCGGACACCGGCGAGCAGGCCCTGGAGATCACCGACACCCTGGTGCGGTCGGGCGCGGTGGACGTGATCGTCATCGACTCGGTGGCGGCGCTGACCCCGCGGGCCGAGATCGAGGGCGAGATGGGCGACAGCCTGCCGGGCCTGCAGGCGCGCCTGATGAGCCAGGCGCTGCGCAAGCTCACCGCCTCGATCAACAAGGCCAAGACCCTGGTGATCTTCATCAACCAGATCCGCATGAAGATCGGGGTGATGTACGGCAGCCCCGAGACCACCACGGGCGGCAATGCGCTGAAGTTCTACGCCTCTGTGCGCCTGGACATCCGCCGCACCGGCTCGGTGAAGCGCGGCGACGAGATCATCGGCAACAACGTCCGCGTGAAGGTGGTGAAGAACAAGGTCGCCCCGCCGTTCCGCGAGGTCGAGTTCGACATCATGTACGGCGAGGGGATCTCCAAGCTGGGCGAGATCATCGACCTGGGCGTCAAGGCCGGCGTGGTCGAGAAGTCCGGCTCCTGGTTCTCCTTCA